>NZ_JBEZBT010000052.1:0-22130 GCF_040647235.1 Streptomyces sp. NPDC042638 | reverse complement strand
GTCGTGACGACCGGGGTGGCCGTACCTTCGAGCGTCGTGACGACCGTCGTGACGACCGGGGTGGCCGTACCTTCGAGCGTCGTGACGACCGTCGTGACGACCGCGGTGGCCGCGGCTTCGAGCGCCGTGACGACCGCGGTGGTTTCCGTCGTGACGAGCGCGGTGGGCACCGGGGCAGCGACCGTCCCTTCAACCGCGACCGCCGTGACGACCGCCCGGGCTTCCGCACCGGCGGCCACGACCGCCCCTACGGCCGTCGTGACGACCACCGCGGCACCGGCTCCTTCGGCCGCCGCGAGGACAAGCCGCGCTGGAAGCGCAACGGCTGACACCGAGGCTGACGCCGGGTGAGCTGAGCGAGTAGCCACGGAAGGGCCCGTACGACTCCGGTCGTACGGGCCCTTCCGGCGTTCCCGGGCCCGGGAGAGGAACCGTGCGAAGGGCTCCCCGCACGGCCGGTTTCCGGCCTCGTCCCCTCTCCGGGCGACGCATGTCACGCCTCGCGTGAGGGAATTGCTGGGGGCATGACAGATGACGCGAGAGCGAGCGGACAGCGGGAAACGCCCGGCCCGTCGGACGAGGAACGGCTGGCCCAGCTCGGCTACACCCAGGTCCTCGCCCGCCGTATGTCGGCGTTCTCCAACTACGCCGTCTCCTTCACGATCATCTCGGTCCTCTCCGGCTGCCTGACCCTCTATCTCTTCGGCATGACCACCGGCGGTCCCGCGGTGATCACCTGGGGCTGGGTGGCGGTGGGTCTCATGACCCTGTTCGTGGGCCTGTCGATGGCCGAAATCTGCTCGGCGTACCCGACCTCGGCCGGCCTGTACTTCTGGGCCCACCGGCTGGCGCCCCCACGCTCGGCGGCGGCCTGGGCCTGGTTCACGGGCTGGTTCAACGTGCTCGGCCAGATCGCGGTGACCGCGGGCATCGACTTCGGCGCCGCCTCCTTCCTGGGGGCCTACCTGAACCTCCAGTTCGGCTTCCGGGTGACGCCGGGCCGTACCGTCCTGCTCTTCGCCGCGATCCTCCTGCTGCACGGGCTGCTGAACACCTTCGGCGTCCGGATCGTCGCGCTCCTGAACAGCGTGAGCGTGTGGTGGCACGTCGTCGGCGTGGCGGTGATCGTCGGCGCGCTGGCACTGGTCCCCGACCACCACCGGTCGGCGTCCTTCGTCTTCACGCACTTCGTCAACGAGACGGGCTGGGGCAGCCGCCCGTACGTCGTCCTCCTCGGCCTCCTCATGGCCCAGTACACCTTCACCGGCTACGACGCCTCCGCCCACATGACCGAGGAGACCCACGACGCGGCCACGGCGGGCCCGAAGGGCATCGTCCGCTCGATCTGGACGTCCTGGATCGCCGGCTTCGTCCTCCTCCTCGGCTTCACCTTCGCGATCCAGTCGTACGACGACGAACTGGCCTCCCCGACCGGCGCACCCCCCGCCCAGATCCTGCTGGACGCGCTGGGAGCGACGTCGGGCACATTGCTGCTGCTGGTCGTGATCGGTGCGCAGCTCTTCTGCGGCATGGCCTCGGTGACCGCCAACAGCCGCATGATCTACGCCTTTTCGCGGGACGGCGCGCTGCCCTTCTCCCGGGTCTGGCACACGGTCAGCCCGCGTACCCGCACCCCCGTGGCGGCGGTCTGGCTGGCCGCGCTCGGCGCGCTGGCCCTCGGCCTGCCCTACCTGATCAACACGACGGCCTACGCGGCGGTGACGTCGATCGCGGTCATCGGCCTCTACATCGCGTACGTCATCCCGACCTACCTCCGCGTCCGCAAGGGCGCCGCCTTCGAACGCGGCCCCTGGCACCTGGGCCGCTGGTCGGGCGCGATCGGGGTCGTCTCGGTGACCTGGGTGGTGGTGATCACGGTCCTCTTCATGCTCCCCCAGGTCTCCCCGGTCACCTGGAAGACCTTCAACTACGCCCCGGTCGCCGTCCTGGCCGTCCTGGGCTTCGCGGCCACCTGGTGGCTGGCCTCGGCACGCCACTGGTTCCTCAGCCGGACTCCGGCCGCCACAGCGGTACCGGCCCAAAAGTGACCATCCGCCCACTCCGACCGACACGGACGTGGCCGTGACCCCGATACCCGATCGGCGACACGGCCTCGTCCGGCTATGCTCGGACAGGCAACATCGCCTGGGCCCTTAGCTCAATTGGCAGAGCAGTGGACTTTTAATCCATTGGTTGTGGGTTCGAGTCCCACAGGGCCTACGGACGCGGGCGCGGGGTTACCCCCTCTGACCTGCAACGCAGCGCCCGGGTCGGCTTCGGTCGGCTCGGGCGCTGCGGTGTTTTCCGGGGCCGGCGGGGTCCGTCTAGCCCTCCCCGACGATCCGTTCCACCGCCGCCGTCACCAGGGCGTCCCGCTCCGGCTGCGTGAGGGCGTCGGGGAGGGTGAGCTGTTCGACGATCAGCCAGTTCAGGGTGAGATAGAGGAGTTTGACCGCCGTCGCGTCGCCGGGCAGGCCCGTGGACTCGTGGTACGCGACGTTGGCGGCGAGGTCGGCACGGACGCGCTCGGTGAGGACCGTACGCAGGTCCGGCCGCCGGGTGGCCTCCAGACGGAGTTCCAGGAGCGCGAGGTAGCCGGTGCGGAAGGAGGCGACCCGGCCGACGAGTTCGCGCATCAGCCGGGCGTACGTGTCCCGGTCCCGGGGGGCCGTGCGCTGGCGCTCGACGGTCGCCTCGTCGGGCCGCAGCCGCTCGTAGACGCGGGCGCCGGCCTGGGTGAGCAGGTCGTCGCGGCTGGTGAAGTAGTTCGACGCCGTCCCGGTGGGTACGGCGGCCTCGGCGTCCACCGCCCGGAAGGTCAGGCCCCGCGCGCCCTCCCGGGCCAGTACCTCGATCGCGGCGTCGACGAGTGCCGCACGCCGCTGGTCGTTCCGTCTCACCATGGGCCGTGACTCCGAGGGGGTAGGGGCCGTCCATCACCGCGGGCAGAGTACTGCGGGTGAAGTGGTGGGGGATGCGTCAGGGGTCACCGCATCCACGTCCGGGGCCTCGCTCCGTCCGGTGGCGCGGTCGCCGTCATGGCGCCCGGTAGGCCCGCAGGAACGCGGCCACCGCGCCCGTGATCAGGCGGTCGGTCTCCGCCGTCGGCAGGGGCATGACGCCGTAGTGCGTGGCCTGGACGATCCGGTGCGAGGTCAGGGCCGAGAAGTGACTCGCGGCCAGCGCCGCGTCGCCGTGGAGGTCCAGCAGGCCGGCGTCCTCGAGGTGGGTCATCGCCTCGGTGAGGGCCCGGCCGACCGCTTCCGGGCCGGCGTCGAGCCAGGCCCTGAGGACTTCCGGCGGCACGTGGTCGGCCTCCGCGTGAATGTGGCGGACCAGGGCGAAGTGGTTCGCGTAGTCGGTCATGAGCCCGGTGAAGGCGCGGGCCAAGGAGACCAGGTCGCGTTCCAGGTCGTCCGGGTGGGGCGGGCGCTGCGGGTCCAGCACGGCGTGCAGCCGGGCCAGTTGGGCGTCCCGGACCTCGCTCGACGTCCAGGTCACGACCGTCTGGAAGAGCTGCGCCTTGCCGCCGGGGAAGTGGTTGTAGAGCGTGCGCGTGGAGACGCCGGCCGCGGCGGCGAGCGCGTCGACGGAGGCGCGCGCGTAGCCCTCGCGGCCGAAGACCGTGCACGCCGCGCCCGCGATGGCCATCTGCTTCTGCAGCTTGCGCGGTGGCACCTCGCGCCGCGCCCGCTCCAGCCGGGACTCGTTCGTCTCGCCCACGCCCGCCTCCTTGGTGACCGGTCCACTTTAACCGGATTGCGGCACCCGTTTACAACGCTCGTTGTAATTTTTACAACGAGCGTTGTACTTTGCTGGGCAAGGGCGGACGCCGGAGACGGTCGCACGCCATCGGATCGCTCAGAGGGGGACAGCTGTGTCCGTCACCGATTCCGCCACCGGTGCCCGTACCGCCGAGGACCTTCCGCTCCGCGTCGCCGTCGTCGTCGGCAGCGTGCGCGAGGGACGCCAGGGGCGGGCCGTCGCCGACTGGTTCCTCGCCACCGCCGCGGAGCCGGGCCTGGAGCTCGACGTCGTCGACCTCGCCGAGGTGGACCTGCCGCTGGTGCTGCCCGGCTGGGGCGGCTCGCCGAGCCCCGAGGCCGTCGCCGCGCTGCGGGACGTCTCGCCACGGCTCGCCGCCGCCGACGCCTTCGTCGTCGTCACGCCCGAGTACAACCACAGCTTCCCGGCGTCCCTGAAGAACTTCATCGACTGGCACTACACCCAGTGGCAGGCCAAGCCGGTCGGATTCGTGTCGTACGGCGGCCTCGGCGGCGGTCTGCGCGCGGTCGAGCAGCTCCGTCTGGTCTTCGCCGAACTGCACGCCGTGACCGTGCGCGACTCGGTCAGCCTGCACGGCCCCTGGTCCGGCATCGGCGAGGACGGCGCCCCGCGCGACGCGGAGGTGTGCGCCGGCGCCGCCAAGGGCATGCTCGGCCAGCTCGCCTGGTGGGGACGGGCGCTGCGGACCGAGCGCGCCGAGCGTCCCTACGCGGGCTGAGGGGGCTAGCCCGCCGACAGCTCCGACAGCTCCGACCGCTTGGGCAGTTCAGACAGCTCCGGAAGCTCCGGCAGCTCCGGCAGCTCGGGCAGTGGCAGCGTGTGCTGGGTCTGGAGCACCTTGGCGCGCAGGTACCGCGCGTTGTGAGCCGTGGTGAAGACACCGGTCGGCACCCGGTCCCGTACGGCGACGCCCAGTGCGCGCAACTGGGCGGCTTTGTCGGGGTTGTTGGAGAGCAGGTCCAGCTCCGTGATGCCGAGAGCGGTGAGCATCTGGGCGGCGGCCGTGTAGTCGCGAGCGTCCTCCGGGAGACCCAGGGCGGCGTTCGCCGCGTAGGTGTCGAGTCCCTCGTCCTGGAGGGCGTACGCGTCGAGCTTGTTGTAGAGGCCGATGCCCCGGCCCTCCTGGCGGAGGTAGAGCAGGACGCCGCCGCGGTCGGTGATGCGCTCGACCGCCTCGCGCAGCTGCGGGCCGCAGTCGCAGCGGGCCGAGCCGAAGACGTCCCCGGTCAGGCACTCGGAGTGGAGGCGGACCAGCGGGACCGGGCCGGGGTCGCCGAGGACGACGGCGAGGTGCTCCCGGCCGTCGGTGAGTCCGTGGAAGGTGACGAGTTCGGCGTCCGCGCGGTAGCCGTCGGCGAAGCGCAGCGGCACCCGGACGCGGGCGCGCGGGGTGGCGGCGGGGGTGTCGGGCATACGGGTCCCTCCGGGAAAGTTGCTTCATATTTGAAGCAGTGGTCCGCGTGGACCCTATCTCATACTTAAAAGTTGAAGCAATCGCTGCTGTGCGCTCGGGCGCCGCCTTCTGCCCCCGGGTGCCGCTCAGGATTCCGCGGATGACGCGGGCGTGCAGGACGAGCGGCGCAGCCAGGGGACGCCGTCCGCCCCGGAGGGGGTGTCCTCGCCGTCCTGGAGTCCGCGCGCGATCCCCGTGCAGATCTCCTCCAGCTGCCCCACCTGCTCCGGGGTGAGCCGGTCGAACAGCAGGGCGCGGACCGTCTCCACGTGCCCGGGTGCCGTACGCTCCAGTACGGCCACCCCCTCGTCGGTCAGCACCGCGACCGAGCCGCGCTTGTCCTGGCTGCAGCTCTCCCGGCGCACCAGGCCGTCGCGCTCCAGCCGGGTCACCGCGTACGTCAGCCGGCTGCGGGTGATCTTCAGCGTCTCGGCCAGGTCGGTCATGCGCAGCTGCCGGCCGGGGGCGTCGGAGAGGTTGGCCAGCACCGAGTAGAACAGGTGCGGCATGCCGCCCTCCTGCTGGAGCTGCCGGTCGATCGCGTCCTCCAGGAGGCGGGAGGCGGCGATGTAGGCGCGCCAGGCGCGCTGCTCCTCAGGGCTGAGCCAGCGGGTCGTCATGCCGCCAGTGTAGGTTTGTTTCAAACTTGAACCAAGCCGTCCGCCGTCCGTCCGTCCGTCCGCCGACCGTCCGACTCCGAAGAGAGGGCGCCGATGCCCCTGCCGTACGTGCTGCTGTCCGCCGCCGTCTCCCTCGACGGCTACCTGGACGACACCGGACCGGAACGGCTCCTGCTGTCCGGACCGGCCGACTTCGACCGGGTCGACGAGGTGCGGGCCTCCGTCGACGCCATCCTCGTCGGCGCCGGTACGATCCGCGCTGACAACCCCCGCCTGCTGGTCAACTCCCCCCGGCGGCGCGCGGCCCGCGCCGCGGCGGGCCGGCCGGAGTATCCGCTGAAGGTCACCGTCACCGGTTCCGGCGACCTCGACCCGGACGCCAACTTCTGGCACACCGGTGGCGAGAAGCTCGTCTACACCACCGACGAGGGCGCGGCGCGTGCCTCCCGCCTCCTCGGCCGCACCGCTGACGTCGTCCCGCTCGGCCCCGCCCTGGACTGGCGGGCCCTGCTGGAGCATCTGCACGACGTGCGCGGCGTCGGGCGGCTGATGGTCGAGGGCGGCGGCACCGTCCACACCCAGCTCCTGCGGCAGGGTCTCGCCGACGAGCTCCAGCTGGTCCTCGCCCCGCTGTTCGTCGGGGATCCGGCGGCCCCGAGGCTGTTCGGGCCGGGCGGCTACCAGGGCGGACGCCTGCGCCTGCTCGACACCCGCCGGATCGAGGACGTCGTCCTCATGCGCTACGCGCCCACCGCCCCCGGCACCGGACCGGCCCCCACCGCGGCCGACCGCCAGTGGCTGCGCGCCGCCTGTGATCTCGCGGCCCGGTGCCCGACCTCACGGACGGCGTTCAGCGTCGGCGCCGTGGTGGTCGCCGCCGACGGTACGGAGCTGGCCCGCGGCCACTCGCGCGAGGGCGCGGACCCCGCGGTGCACGCGGAGGAGGCGGCGCTCGCCAAGATCGACCCGGCCGACCCGCGGCTGCCCGGCGCCACGGTCTACAGCAGCCTCGAACCCTGTGCCCGCCGCGCCTCCCGCCCGGCTCCCTGCGCCGAGCTGATCCTGCGGGCCGGGGTACGGCGGGTGGTCACCGCCTGGCGCGAACCCGACACGTTCGTCACCGCGGCCGACGGCACGGGCGTGCTGACCGCCGCGGGCGCCGAGGTCGTCGTACTCCCGGAACTGGAGGCTCTCGCCAAGGCGCCGAACACCCACCTGCCGGGCTGAACGCCCACGGAAAGCACTCAGGGCCCGGAATCCACTGGATTCCGGGCCCTGAGTGTTCAGTAGCGGGGACAGGATTTGAACCTGCGACCTCTGGGTTATGAGCCCAGCGAGCTACCGAGCTGCTCCACCCCGCGTCGTTGTGTGACCAGCATACGCCATGCGGGAGGTGCTCCGCACATCACTTCTCCGCGCGACCTGCCGGCCGTCACCGAAAGTGATCGAGTGGGTGCCGTCTGCTCAACGGCCGGGTCATCATCGAAACCGCCGGTGACTACTGAACGCTTCCGGCTCTTCGGTCAACTCGCCCGGTTTGGCGGGGTAGTGGTCGATAGGGCCGCTGTCAAAAACGTTTAATGATCAAGTCGAACGGCTTGGAAAGTGACTGGCAGGTCTATTAACGTTCGATAACGCAGCGCGGTCGTCCCAGCCGTCACAAGAGACGGCTCCGTGCGCACGCGCCGAATCCCGCGAGGGAACCGGGGAACCACCAATTTGGGGTGAATCACGCGGATACCGCCGTGAACTCATGGAGTCCACGACCGGTATACGCGCGTAGGAGACCTTCCTGCTCCGAACCCGTCAGCTAACCCGGTAGGCGGCGGAAGGAAAGGAGCACGCCCGCGTGGCGTCGAACCGGCCTGTCCCCGAAGCCCCGTCCATACCGGCACAGCGCGAGCCCGAGACCTTCGGCTACGGCGCCTACCGCGCCGAGGAGGGGCCCTGGGAGGAGTGGAATCCCACCGAGGACTCCGTTACCCCGGCCCGTGGGCGGCACCGCGTCGCCAAGCAGCGCGGCGGTTTCGCGCGCAGCTCCACCGTCCTCGGTGTCGGTGTCATCGCCGCGGTCGGCGCGGGCGGCATGGCCAGCGCCAACACCGGCAAGCCGCCGGTCTCCATCTCCATGCCGGACCTGCCCTCCGTCGGCTCCCTCTTCGCCGACGGCTCCGCGGACTCCGCGCCGGCGCAGGCCACCGCGACGCTGAGCAGCGTCGGCGCGTCCGCCGCCGAGGGCGAGGACACCACGGACGCGGGTGAGGTGCTGCGCAACCGGATCATGGCCCAGGCCGAGCAGCAGCAGGGCCAGGCCGAGTCCAGGGCCACCGCCGTCGCGCTCGCCGCCGCCGAGAAGCAGAGCGCCGATGCCGCCGCCAAGGCCGAGAAGGAGGCCGCCGCCAAGGCCGCCGAGGCCAAGGAGAAGGCACGGGCCGACGCCCGGAAGGCGGAGGCCGACGCCAAGAAGGCGGCCGAGGAGAAGCGGCTGGCCGAGCTGGCCAAGCAGTACACGCTGCCGACCTCCTCGTACACGATCACCTCGACGTTCGGCCAGGCCGGCTCGATGTGGTCCTCCGGCTACCACACCGGTCTCGACTTCGCCGCCCCCACCGGTTCCCTGATCAAGGCCGTCCACAGCGGCACGATCACCGAGGCGGGCTGGGCCGGCTCCTACGGCTACCGCACGATCCTCACCCTGGACGACGGCACCGAGCTGTGGTTCTGCCACCAGTCCTCGATCAACGTCACGGCAGGCCAGAAGGTCTCCACCGGTGAGGTCATCGGCCGCGTGGGCGCCACCGGCAACGTCACCGGCCCGCACCTGCACCTGGAGGTCCACCCCGGTGGCCAGGCCACCGGCATCGACCCGATGGCGTGGCTGCGGGGCAAGGGCCTCAACCCCTGACGGTCCGGCCCGTCCGCCCGGCGGCGGAATGCGATCGCCCGCCGCCGGTGTTGACATGACGTATGACGTCACTTCGTAAACTCGGCTCTTCCGACCTCGAGGTCTTCCCGCTCTCGCTCGGCGGCAACGTCTTCGGCTGGACCGCGGACGAGCAGACCTCCTTCGCCGTCCTCGACGCCTACACGGCGGCCGGCGGCAACTTCATCGACACCGCCGACGCCTACTCCGCCTGGATCGAGGGCAACCGGGGCGGCGAGTCCGAGACGATCATCGGCAAGTGGGCCAAGGCGCGCGGCAACCGCTCCGATGTCGTCATCGCGACCAAGGTCAGCCAGCACCCGGAGTTCCGGGGACTGTCCGCCGCCAACATCAAGGCCGCCGCCGACGCCTCCCTGCGCCGCCTGGACACCGACTACATCGACCTGTATTACACCCACTTCGACGAGCCCGACGTGCCGGTCGAGGAGATCATCGGCGCGCTGGACGAGCTGGTGAAGGCCGGCAAGGTCCGGCACATCGGCGCCTCCAACATCACCGCCGAGCGCCTGCGGGAGTCCCTCGACTTCTCCGACCGCGAGGGCCTCGCCCGCTACGTCGCCCTCCAGCCGCACTACAACCTGGTCTCCCGCGACACCTACGAGGGCCCGCTGCAGGACCTCGCCGCCCGCGAGGGCCTCTCCGCCGTCCCGTACTTCGCGCTCGCGTCGGGCTTCCTCACCGGCAAGTACCGGCCCGGTACGACCGTCGACAGCGCCCGCGCCGGCCGGGTGAAGGACTACGCGGACTCCGAGCGCGGCCAGAAGGTCCTGTCGGCCCTGGACGAGATCGCCGAGGCCCACGACGTCCCGGTCGCCACGGTCGCCCTGGCCTGGCTGGCCGCCCAGCCGACGGTCACGGCCCCGATCGCCTCGGCGCGGACGGTGGAGCAGCTTCCGGCGCTGCTGGGCATGGCGGACCTGAAGCTGACGGATCCCGAGGTGGCGAAACTGCGGGAGGCCTCGGCCTAGGCGGTCACGAGCGGTACGGGTTGTACTGGGCGTACTGGGCGTACTGGGCGTACTGGGCGTACGGCGTCGTCGGGTAGCCGTACGCCGGCCGGTGCGGCGTGGGTCCCGGCCCCGCGTGCGCCGGCCGGACCGGCTCGGCCGTCCGCGACGCGTACTCCAGCGCCGGACGGGCCACGGCCCGGCGCCTCCACAGCTCGTCCAGCAGTTCCCGCTCCCGTACCACGAAGTCGGCGCCGGCCTTCCCCTTGCGCCCCCGCTGCCGCAGGAACGCGAGGGAGGTGGCGTACCCCTCGTACCGGGCCACTTCCCGTGCGGCCGGGCGGCCGTGGTGATGCCGGGCGTAGTCCCGGGCCATGCGCCGCGCCCGCATCGACCCGAGCGCGAACGGCTCGGCCGGTCCCAGCCACCCGGCCAGCACATACGCCGGCAGTTCCGCCCGTACGATCCGCAGCTCGCGCTGCCGGGTCCAGATCGCCAGCCACGTCAGCAGCCCGAACGCGGGCACCATGAAGGCGGCGTAAACGGTGAAGAAGCCGTACTCGCCGAAGGTCGCGGAGCCGTTCCAGAAGGCGTGCATGCTCATGGCGAGCAGCAGCCCGCCGACCGGCAGCAGGAAACGCCGGGCGTGCTGCCGCTCGGCCGACAGCGCGGCGATACCGAAGCCGATGCCGGTGAGGACGGTGAACAGAGGGTGCGCGAACGGGGACATCACGATGCGCACGAAGAACGTGGCGGCGGTGACGGAGGCGATGCCCCGGCCGCCGCTGAGCTGGTCGGTCCCGAAGGCGGTACCGAGGTAGAGGATGTTCTCGGTGAACGCGAAGCCGGTGGCCGTGATCCCCGCTATCACCACCCCGTCGACGATCCCGGTGAAGTCGCGCCTGCGGAAGAGGAACACCAGCAGCACGGCGGCGGCCTTGGCGGACTCCTCGACGATCGGCGCTATCACCGTGGCGCCGAGTGTGTCGGCACTGGCCGGATCCGCGGTAGCGGTGGCGATCCACCTGGTCGCGAAGCTGTTGGCCACGATGGCTATCAGCGCCGCCGCACAGGCCCCCCAGGCGAAGGAGAAGACCAGGTTCCGCCACGGGCCCGGCTCCACCCGGTCCAGCCAGCGGAACGCGGCTATCAGCCAGGGCACCGGCAGCACGGCCAGCCCGAGCCCGACGAGGAACCCCTCCGTACCGGTCTGCCGCCGCACCAGCGCGAGGATGACCAGACCGGACAGCGCCAGCAGCGTGCTCAGCGCCCCGTACCGCACCCAGCTGTGCTGCCACCAGTGCGGGTGACGGAGCGCACCGTCGCCGGGGCTCGGGGGATACGTCGGAACCGGAGGACTGGTGGCCACGGCATCGACCCTAACGGTGACGGGGCGAGGGGCTGATCGGTTTATCGGTCCCGGCTGTGCGGTGCGCGCCGGAACAGCAGGTCGTTCACCACATGACCCTTGTCCAGTCCCTGTCCCTCGAAACGGGTCAGCGGCCGGAACTCCGGGCGTGGCGCGAAACCGCCGTCGGCCTGGGTGTTCTCGAAGTCGGGGTGCGCGGTGAGCACGTCCAGCATCTGCTCGGCGTACGGCTCCCAGTCGGTCGCGCAGTGCACGATCGCGCCTGGCTTCAGCCGGGTCGCGGCGAGCGTCAGGAACTCGGGCTGGATGAGCCGCCGCTTGTGGTGCCGCTTCTTGGGCCACGGGTCGGGGAAGTAGACGCGCAGCCCGTCCAGCGAGTCCGGGCCGAGCATCTCCCGGAGCAGGATGATCGCGTCGCCGTTGCCCACCCGGACGTTGGTCAGGCCGTCGTGGTCGGCCAGGTTGAGCAGGTTGCCCTGCCCGGGGGTGTGCACGTCGACGGCCAGGATGTTGGTGTCCGGGTCGCCCGCCGCCATCGCCGCGGTGGCCTCGCCCATCCCGAAACCGATCTCCAGGACCACGGGCCGGTTGTTGCCGAACAGCTCGCCGAGGTCGATCACCCGCTGTCCGTCGATGTCCAGCCCCCACTTGGGCCACAGCCGCTGCAGCGCCTCGGCCTGCCCGGCCGTCACCCGGCTGCGGCGCGGCTGGAAGCTGCGGATCCGCCGCTCGAAGTGCGAACCGGCGGGATCGGCCTTGGGCCCGTCCGGGAAGCGCGGCTCCCCCTTGGCCCGGACGTGCCGGGGGGAGGCACCGGGGTCCTGGGGTGCCGAGGGCGGGGCGTCGGGGGTGTTCAGGGAGTCAGACACAGTGAAGCCAATTTTAGAAGGTCCGGGCAGGTCGCTACAGCGACCCCAGCATGCCCAGCGCCCGGCGTCCGATCTCCCGCCCGATCGGCAGCGAGGCGGTGGCCGCGGGCGAGGGCGCGTTGAGCACGTGCACGGCCCGCGCTCCCTCCCGGATCAGGAAGTCGTCCACCAGCGTCCCGTCGCGCAGTACCGCCTGCGCCCGCACCCCGGCCGGAGCCCGCACCAGGTCCGCGGCCTGCACCCCGGGCAGCAGTCTTCGCACCGCTCCCAGGAACGCCGCCCTGGACACCGAGCGGTGCAGCTCCCCCGCCCCGTACCGCCAGTGCCGCCGGGCGATGGCCCACGATCCCGGCCACGCCACCGTCCCGGCCAGTTCCCGGGGCCGGACGGTCCCCCAGCCGTAGCCCTCGCGGGCCAGTGCCGGCACGGCGTTGGGGCCGATGTGCACGCCCCCGTCGATCCCGCGGGTCAGATGCACCCCGAGGAACGGGAACGCGGGGTCCGGCACCGGGTACACCAGGCCGCGCACCAGCTCGGGGCGCGCCAGCTCGTAGTACTCCCCGCGGAACGGCACGATCCGCACCTCGGGGTCGTCGCCGGTCAGCCGGGCCACCTCGTCGCAGTACAGCCCGGCGCAGTTCACCAGCACCCGGCCGCGGACCACGTCGCCGGCCGCGGTGAGGACGGCCACGCCCCGGTCCGGCCGCCGGTCCACCCGTACGACCCGCGCGCCGTACCGGATCTCCGCCCCGGACGCCCGCGCCAGCTCCCGGGCGACCCCGACGAAGTCGCACACCCCGGTCGTACCGACGTGTATGGCGGCGAGGCCGCGCACCTCCGGTTCGTACTCGGTGATCTGGGCGGCCCCCAGCTCCCGCACCGGGATGCCGTTCTCGCGGCCCCGCTGCACGAGCGCGTGCAGCCGGGGCAGCTCCTCCCGCCCGGTGGCGACGATCAGCTTGCCGGTGACGGCGTGCGCGATGCCGTACTCGGCGCAGAACTTCACCATCTCGGCGGCGCCCCGCACCGCGAACCGCGCCTTGAGCGAGCCCGGGCGGTAGTAGATCCCGCTGTGGATGACCCCGCTGTTGCGGCCCGTCTGGTGCCGGGCAGGCCCGGGCTCCTTCTCCAGCACGGTCACGCGCGTGCCCGGCGCGGCCCGGGTGATCGCATACGCCGTCGACAGCCCGACGATCCCCCCGCCGATCACGAGCACATCACAGTCGTACGCCCCGGCCCGCACCTGCACCACCTCCGCCATCGATAGTGCACTGCGCCACTGACAGTGGCTTCAAACGCCGGGGCACGAGGCACCCCCCGGGGGGGACGCGTCCTGCCCCGGCGGACGCGTCGCGCCCCGGCGGACGGCCCGGGGGCTACGCCGGAGCGGCCATCAGCAGTGGGCGGGCCCTCTCCCGCAGCTCCACCACCCGCGGCTCGTCCCCGTACGGCTCCAGCCGATGCAGCAGGTCCTTCACGTACTCCGTGGTCCGCGCCGACGAGATCCGCCCCGCGACCTCCACGGCCCGCACCCCCTGCTCGCACGCCGCGTCCAGGTTCCCGGACTCCAGCTCGGCGACGGCGGAGACCACCAACCGCAGCCCGTGCGAGCGCACGAACTCCTCCGTCGGCTTCGACAACGCCTGCTCGGTGAACCGGCGCACCTGCCGCGGTGCCTTCAGGTCCCGGTAGCACTCGGCCGCGTCGGCGGCGAACCGGTCGTATCCGTAGAAACCGAGCCAGGAGGGGTCGTTGTCCCCCTCGCGCGAGCGCTCCAGCCATCCCTCGGCCGCCTTCAGCGCCGTGCCCGCGGCCTGCGCGTCTCCCGCACGCGCGTGCGCCCGTGCCTCGATCAGCCGGAAGAAGCTCATGGTGCGGGCGGTCGCCAGCCCCCGGTTCCGCTCCAGCGCGGCCTGCGCGAGGTCCACCCCCTCGTCACCGAACCCCCGGTACGTCGCCTGCAACGACATGGAGGCCAGCACATAGCCGCCCAGCGGGACGTCCGCCGCCGCGCGGGCCAGCCGCAGCGCCTGGATGTAGTACCGCTGCGCGGCCTCCTGCTGTCCGGTGTCGAAGGCCATCCAGCCGGCGAGCCGGGTGAGTTCGGCCGAGGCGCCGAACAGGGCGCGCCCGACCTCGTCGGAGTAGGAGCCGAGCAGCAGCGGGGCCGCCTCTACCCGCAGGCACTCCGGGACCATCGACGAACGCCAGTCCCCGCCCCCGTACTTGGAGTCCCACCGTCTGGCGTCCTCGGCGGCCTCCCGCAGCTTCTGCACATCGCTGTGGCCGACTTTGATCGGCGCGCCGGACCCCTCGGCGGAGCCCGCCTCCCGCGCGACCGAGCTGTCGGCGGGGGTTATCAGCCATCGTGAGGCGGGCGTTGCGTATGCGCTCACTGCGAACGATCCGGCGAGGGACTGCCAGATGCCGCCGGAGCCGGCCCGGCGGCCGGCGAAGTCGAGGCGGTACAGCTCCGTCGCCGACCTCACCGCCTGCCCCACGTCCCGGGGGAAGGCGAGGCCCACTTCGGGCGCGGGGTCCGCGTCCGCCAGGCCGATCTCGTGCAGCGGCACCGGACGGCCGAGCTTCTGGCCGATGGCGGCGGCGATGAGGTGCGGCGCGGCGCCCTGCGGCACCATGCCCTTCGACACCCAGCGCGCCACGGAGGTCTTGTCGTAGCGAAGCGTCAACCCCCGTTGGGCGCCGAGGTCGTTGACGCGTCTGGCGAGTCCCGCGTTGCTGATTCCCGCGAGGGCGAGAACGGCGCCGAGCTTTTCGTTCGGCCCGCGTTGCTCCCTGGACATGAGCCACCCCTCGACACAGAACGGCTGTCGCGCTGGCATAACCACGCGGCATTCGTAAACCCAGCGTAGTTCGCCGCATCCCAAGCGTTAAGGGGCATTGTTCCGGATGGCGGGATTGTGGTCGGTACGGAAGTGCCGCCCTGTACGCACCGTGCACACGCTGTCGCCCCGTGCCCCCGCACGTGTGGCCGTGCGCCCGTACGTGCGCTCTTCTCCGGCCATCGGGGGAGCGGTTCCATGGGTCCTGCGTGGGTCGGCCCGCTGTACTGGATCCAGTGGGCTGGGGGACACCGCCGCCTTCATCCCCGCGGGTGGCGGACCGGTCCGGGAGGCGTCATCCGCCTCCCGGACTGTGCGTGTGTGTGGGCCGTCGCGCTCTTCGCGGGCCTGTACGGAGCGTGTGCATCTCCACTGTCGCGCCGCCGATTTGGCCGAAAACCGATCCCGCTGGACGCGGTGAATTTCCTTTACGACCATGCAACTTGAGGGCGCAAAGGGAGTTTTGGGGGAGCGCACTGGGGGCGCATTCGCGCCGTACCCCTTAGGTATCACCCCTGCCGAGCCCACCCGGCACGCGTCGGCCAACCGTCAACTCCCGCGGGCCGCACGGCGAACATCCCCCGATCGAAGGCGGTGCCACCGCACCTCTCCGACGTGCCCTTCATGGCAGCATGGGGTCCGGTTCCAGCGGTGCACTGGTTGTCCACAGCCTGTGGAGGCGTCGATGCGGTGGTTGGTGGGGTGGAGCAGCACCGCCGTGGGCGCCGCCGGGATCGGCTCCGCGGGCGCGATCGGGTACGAGGGCGAGACCCTGCACCCGGTCGGTTCCCAACTCCTGTGGGGCGACCCGGATCCGCTGTGGGCCGTCGGCGACTGGCGCCCGGACGAGGTGCGCGTGGTGCACGCCGACGCGGAGCACCGGATCGCCGTCCTCGGCATCTGCGGCGCCACCGACGACGAGCTGCGGCGCGGCCTGTTCACCGCGCGCGGGGGCGCGGTCCGCCATCTGACCACCTGGCCCGGCAGCTACACGGCCGTCGTCCAGGCCGGCCGCCGCATCACCGTCTGCGGCGATCTCGCGGGCGCCCGGCCGGTGTTCCACACCCCCTGGGCCGGCGGTACGGCCTACGCCACCGCCGCGCTGCCCCTCGCCGACCTCATCGAGGCCAACCTCGACTTCACCCACCTCGCCGCCCTGCTCGCCGCCCCGGACGTACCGGCCGCGCTGCGCGACACCACCCCGTACGAGGGCGTACGGCGCATTCCGCCGGGGCATGCGCTGGTGCTGCGCGCCGGGGCGCGCGAGATCGCGGGGTTCGAGCCGGTGGCCTCCCTCGCCGTGGCCGCGCCCCCGGCCGAGCCCGGCCGTGCCGTGGACGCCGTACGGGACGCGCTCGTGGAGGCGGTCCGCACCCGGCTGTCTGCCCCCCGGCACGTGCCCGACCTGGACCCCGGACCGGTGCCCGGGATGGGCCCGGCAGAGCGGCGGGCCGCGCGCGGGATGCCGGTGCCCGGCATCGGAGCCGACCTGTCCGGCGGGCCCGCCTCCGGCACCCTCGCGCTGCTGGCGGCCGGGCTGCCCGGCAGACCCGGCACGCTCCTCGGCCACGGCACGGGCGCCGGCGAGCGTCTCCTGGCCGTCACCTTCAACGACCTGGCCGTGGCGGGCCGCGAGGCCGAACTCGAACGCGCGGGAGCCCTGGCCGCGGGCCCCCGCCTGCACCACGTCGTGGTCACCGGCGGCGAGGAGACCCTGCCGTACGCCGATCTCGACGGCCCCCTGACCGACGAACCGGGCCCCTCCCTGGTGCAGGCGGCCCGGCACCGGGCGCGGCTGGCCGCCGGCAGCGCCGACCACTTCACCGGGCACGGCGCCCGCCAGGTCCTGGACGCCCACCCCGCCCGCCTCGCCGACCTCCTGGTGGACCGCCGGCGGCGCCACCTGGTCCGGCCGGTCGCCGCGCTCGCCCGCGCCGACGGCTCGGTGATGGTCCCCGCGCGCGTGTACGGCGCGGCCCGGCGCCTCGCCCGCACCCCCTACCGGGCGGGTCTGGAGGCGCTGGCGGAGCGCCTGATGCGCCGCCGCTTCGACGAGCCCAAAGGGGCGGTCGGCGCGTCCCTCGCCGCGCTGACCTGGGCGCGGCCCGGGCCGGCCGCCCGCTGGCTGACGGGGGAGGCGCTGGCTGAAGTATCGGTTCTGCTCCAGGCGGAGGCCGACCGCTCCGGCACCGGCGTGCAGCGCCCCGGCGACTATCGCGCGCGTGCGGCACTCGCCCGGCACGCCGCCGACCTGCGCGTCCTCGAGCAGGCCGCGGAGATCCGCTCCCAGCGCCTGCACGCGCCGTTCCTCGACAACCAGGTCGTCCGCGCCTGCCGTGACCTCCCCGAGGCCCTGCGGGTCCAGCCCGGCGCCCGCGCGGCCATTCTCCGTACGGTCCTGGAGGGCGCCGGCGTCACCGACCTCCCGCCCGGCTGGGGCGCCCCCTCCCACGGTTCGTCGGCGGCAGCCGCGCGCGCGGGCCTGCGCGTCGCGGCCGACCCCCTTCTGGACCTCTTCGCCACGCCCCTGCTGGCCGATGCCGGCCTGGTGGAGGCCCGCGTCATCCGCAAGGCCGTACGGTCCGCCGCGGCCGGCGAACCCCTCCCCCTGGACGGCCTGGCCGACCTCATCTCCCTCGAACTCTGGCTCGGCCGCCTCCTCTCCCGCCGAGGCACCTGCTGGACCGGCACCCCCACCCGCTCCCGTGCGGTCCCCTCCGGCATCCAACCGAGGAGAAGCGCGCTCACTCCGGGGGCGTGAGGCTTCCCGGCCGGGGGCGTGAGCCTGTGCGGCCGGGGGCGTGAGCCTGGCCGGCGGGGCGCGGTGCGTGGCTTGTCGGGGGTGCGCTGCGTGGCTTGTGGAAGGTGCGGTGCGTGGCACGCGGCCCACGCCCAGCCCGGCCCAGCCCGGCCCGGCACCCGGTTCCGAACCCCGCGTTCGAAAATTGGTGCCACCATCCCCCGCCCCCCGGGACAATGATCTGGTGCGGTACAGAATCCTGGGCGTAACCCAAACAGCGGACGACCAGGGCACCCCCGTACCCATCGGCGGCCGGCGCCTTCGCACGCTCCTCGCCGCCCTGGCCCTTCGCCCCGGCCGCACCATCACCGCCGACACCCTCATCGGCGAGGTCTGGGCGGACGACCCGCCCCAGGACGCCCCCGCCGCCCTCCAGGCCCTCGTCGGCCGCCTGCGCCGTACCCTCGGCAGAGCCGCCGTCACCTCCGGTCCGGGCGGCTATCGCCTCGAAGCCACCGAGGAGGACGTGGACCTCCACGTCTTCGAACGGCTCACCCGCACCGGCACCGCCGCCCTCACCACCGGCGACCCGGCCACCGCCCACGGCATCCTCACCCGCGCCCTGTCCCTCTGGTACGGCCCGGCCCTCGCCGACCTCCCCGACCGGACCGCGGCCACCCGCCCCGAGGCCCTGCGCCTGGAGGCGACCCGCGCCCGCGCCGCCGCCGCCCTCGACCTCGGCCGTGCCCAGGAGGCCGTACCGGACCTGCGGGAACTGACCGTGGCCCACCCCTACGACGAACCCCTGCACGTCCTGCTCATCCGCGCCCTGCGCGACACCGGCCGCACGGCCGACGCCCTCGCCGCCTACGAGGCCGCCCGCCGCACCCTCGCCGACGCCCTCGGCACCGACCCCGGCCCGGAACTCCAGGCGCTGCACATGTCGTTGCTGAAACAGGAGAGCCCGGGGCATCCGGCGCACGCCGCCCACCCGGTGCACGCCGCCCACTCGGCGCACGCCGCCCATCCGGCGCACCCCGCCCACTCGGCGCACCCCGCCCATCCGGCGCACCCCGCCCACCCGGTGCACGACGCCCACTCGGCACCGCCGCTCCCGGCCCAACGCCCCGAGCGCACCGGGAATCTCCGCCCCCGTCTGACGTCCTTCGTCGGGCGGGAACCAGAACTCGAGGCCATTCGTTCCGACGTGCACAGGGCCCGCCTGGTCACCCTCACCGGACCGGGCGGCTCGGGGAAGACCCGCCTCGCCGAGGAGGCCGCCGCGGCGTTCCCCTCGGCCTGGCTGGTCGAGCTGGCCCCGCTCGACCGGCCGGAGGGAGTCCCCGGCGCGGTGGTCAGCGCGCTCGGTCTGCGCGAGACCGTGCTCCTGACCAACGAGCTGGCGACTCCGCAGGCCGACCCGACGACCCTGCTGATCGAGTACTGCGCACCGCGCAGCCCGCTCTTGATCCTTGACAACTGCGAGCACGTCATCGGCGCGGCGGCCGCTCTCGCCGAGACCCTCCTCACCCGCTGCCCCGGGCTCACGATCCTCGCGACCAGCCGCGAACCCCTGGGCGTCCCCGGTGAGTCGGTGCGCCCGGTCGAGCCCCTCGTCCCGGAGCAGGCGCACCGCCTCTTCGCCGAGCGCGCGCGGGCCGTCCGTCCCGACGCCGGCGCCGTGCTCGGCGACACCGCGGCCGTGGCGGAGATCTGCCGCCGCCTGGACGGGCTGCCGCTCGCCATCGAACTGGCCGCGGCCCGGCTCAGGCTGCTGACCCCACGGCAGATCGCCGACCGCCTCGACGACCGCTTCCGCCTGCTCACCTCCGGAAGCCGCACGGCCCTGCCCCGCCAGCAGACCCTGCGCGCGGTCGTCGACTGGTCCTGGGACCTGCTGGACGAAAGGGAACGCACGGTGCTGCGCGAGGCGTCGGTGTTCGCCGGCGGCTGGGACCTGGCGGCGGCCGAGGCCGTGTGCACCGGCCCCGCGGCGGAGCTGATCGGCGCACTCGTCGACAAGTCCCTCGTGGTGGCCGCCCCGCCCGACGGGGACGGCACCGGCGAGGGCGGCGGCACCGGCATGCGGTACCGCATGCTGGAGACCATCCACGAGTACGCCACCGAGCGCGCGGCCGAGGCCCCCGGACTGCGCGCGGCGGCCGAGCGACGCCACCGCGCATGGGTGAGGTCGATGGTGGAGGAGGCCGAACCGCAACTGCGGTCGGCGGCCCAGCTGCCCTGGTTCTCCCGCCTGGAGACGGAGCTGGACAACATCCGCGCGGCCCTCGACCGCGCCGTCCGCGCGGGCGACGAGGCGGAGGCGGGCGCCGTCGTCCTGGCCATCGGCTGGTTCTGGTGGCTGCGCAACCACCGCCAGGAGGCGGTGAACTGGGTACGGCTGGTGCTCCGCCTGGGCGTCGCCCTGGACGCGCTGCCCGCGGGCGCGCCGGCCGACGACCTGCTGGCCCGGCTGGAGTCCGCCGACCCGGTGGGCGCCTTCCTCGCCGAACCCGACGGCGGGGCCGGGCACCCGCTGCACGAGCTGCGGCTGGACCTGCGCATGCTCGACCTGTTCCTGACCTCCGAGTCGGGTGCGGAGAACCTGGCGGCCGAGGGGGAGCGGGCCGTGGAGTACCTTGCGCGGGTGCGGGCGGCCTTCGAGAGCGGTGGTCCCCGGGCGGCCCGTTTCCCGGGCATCGTCTGGCCGCTGACCGCCTACTACCTGGGCGGCCCGGCGGAGGTCCGCCCGGACATGACGAAGTCCGTGAACAACGCCCGCGGACACGGCGGTGACTGGGAGGTCGGGGTCACCCTGATGTACCGGGCCCACATCGCCGTCGACTCGCCGGGCAACCTCCAGGGCGTGGACGAGGACCTGGCCGAGCTGCGGATGCTCTGCCGGCGCGTCGGCGACCGCTGGATGCGGGCGCAGGTGTGCAGCGCGGCCGGCGAGGCGGCCATGGCGCGGGGCCGGTTCGACGAGGCCCGCGCCGAGTACGAGGAGGCGCTGCGCCTCGCCTACGAGGTGGGCGCGTACGCCGAGGGGCCGTTCCTGCTGGCCCGGCTCGCCGAGGTCTCCTACCGCTCCGGTGACCGGGAGGCCGCCCTGGCCGCACTGGACGAGGCGGACACCACCTCCGTCCGCTACGCGGTGCCGGAGTCCCGGGCCTTCGCGCTGCTGCTGCGCGCCCACATCGCCTTGCGTGACGGGCGGCCCGCCCGCGCCCGCGAGCTGTACGAGGCAAGCCGCGCGGAGTTGCGGGACGGCACTCCGCCGCCGCAGTTCGTGGCGGCACAGCGGATGGTCGAGGCGCTGCTCACGGCCGACGAGGCGGGCCCGGCAGACGGGGTGCGGATCGTGGCGGGCGCCCTGCGCGAGGCTGTGGAGTACCGGTGCGCCGAGGTGATCACCGCCGGTCTGGTCGACGTGGCGGCGCAGCTGCTGGCCCGGCACGGCGATCTGCCGGGCGCGATCCGGCTGTTCGCCGCCGCGGACCGGTGGCGCGGCGGGGCCCCGCGGTCCGAACCGGAGCGCGGCGAGGCCGCCCGGGTGCACGCCGGTGCCCGCGCGGCCCTCCCCGCCGACCGCTACGCCGCCGAGTGCGCGCGGGGCGCGTCGCTCGACGCGGCGGACGTCCTGCGGGAGCTGGACGCCGCGGCGGCGGCCGTCGCGGGCCGCCGGGACCGGCCGTCTAGCGGCAGGTGAACCGGGACTCCGCCCAGTCCACGGGCACCGCCCGGTCGAAGACGTGCCCGTGCGGTTGCGCCACGAGCCGTACGGTCCTGTGCCCGGTGAGGTTCACGTGGACGGGGACGGCCCGGTCGCGGCCCCCGACCGTGCTGGACCGCCACAGCGGGACGCCGTCGGCGTAGACGGAGAAGGAGACCCTGCCGCGGCCGAGCGTCATGTCGTCCACGCCCGCCAGCGCGTCGTACGCGGTGCACTGCCGGTTGAGGGCGATGGTGACGGAGGACCGGCCGTCGACGGTGACCCCGCGCGCGTACCGCTCGCCGCCGATCGACATGCCGTACCGCTGCCACACCCAGCTGCTCTCGCCCAGGGCGATCTCGGGCTCGGTGCCGTCACCGACGGCGTCGTAGCGCAGGTCGCTCAGCTCGTAGACGGCGGGCGCCGGCGGCGCAGTGGGCGGCGGCGTCGGCTTCGGCCGGGGCTTCCGTGACGGAGTGGGGGTCGGGGTGGGGGTGGGTGTCGGGGCCGGTGTGGCCCTGGGGGGCGGCTTGGGCGTGGGTGTCGGGGTGGGGGAGGGCGTCGGGGGCGGTGCCGGTACGGGGGCGTGGACGACGGGCTGCGGCGAGGGCGTGCGCTTCGGCGGCGGCGGAGGCGGCGGTGTCCCGGGCCGCACCACCGGCGCGGACGGCGACGGCCTGGCGACCTCCTTCGGCGGATGGCCGTCGTTCACCAGGGCCAGGGCGACCGCGGCGGCGGCCACCGCGACGACACCGGCCGCGATGCCGGCCTTCACCGGAGCGCCGATTCCCTCGGAGGCCGCGGCCCCGCCCGCCCCGCCGGACGACCCGCCGGCCGCGGCGGCGGC
>NZ_JBEZBT010000051.1:63865-63929 GCF_040647235.1 Streptomyces sp. NPDC042638 | reverse complement strand
GCCCCCGTCCGGCGGGTCGTGCCGGTGGCTGCCCCCGTCCGGCGGGTCGTGCCGGTGGCCGCCC
>NZ_JBEZBT010000051.1:33177-63767 GCF_040647235.1 Streptomyces sp. NPDC042638 | reverse complement strand
CCCCGTCCGGCGGGTCGTGCCGGTGGCTGCCCCCGTCCGGCGGGTCGTGCCGGTGGCTGCCCCCGTCCGGCGGGTCGTGCCGGTGGCTGCCCCCGTCCGGCGGGTCGTGCCGGTGGCCGTCCCCGTCCGGCCCGGTCGTGCCCGGCGGTCGCCGCCGGCCCGGGGCGGTCGGTCGGCGGCGACTGGGGGTCGGTCGGCGGTGACTGGGGTCGGTGTGGGCCGGGTTCCCGCTACCCGCGGCCGATGAGGTGGCGCAGGTGGGCGAGGAGGAGGTTCGGATCGCGGCGGGTGGAGAAGGCGGCGCTCGGCACGTAGACGGTCCTGCCGCGGACGGCGACGGAGGTCGGGCCGGACAGGCCGTCCGTCGCGGTGAGCAGGGTCGTGACGGTGCCGTCCGGGCGCACCAGCACGAGCTTTCCGCCGGTGCCGAGCGCGACCAGCGCGCTCCTGCCGTACCCGGGGAAGGCGAAGTCGTCGATGCCGTCGAGCCCGTCGCCCCGGGTCTCGACGGGGCCGGCGGAGCCGTTCTGGAGCACGGGGATGCGCAGCAGTGTGCCCCGGTCGGTGTTGGACACCCACACGGAGTCCCGGTGGACCTTGATGCCGTTGGCGCCGAGGCCGGAGGCCGGCGGCGCCGGGCGCGGAGCGAGCGCCGGCCCCGTCGCCCACGCCGTGACCGGGCCGCCCGTGCGCGGGACGCGCCAGACGGTGCCGCGGACCGAGTCGGCGGCGTAGAGCACGCCCCGGCCCTCGTCGAGGGCCAGGCCGTTGGGGAACCCGTCGGGCGGCAGCTGGGCGATCCGCTCCGGTGCGCCGCCGGGGGAGATGCGCCAGACGCCGGTCGCGCTGGTACCGGTGGCGTAGTTGACGTACAGCGTCCCGTCGTGGGCCCGCGCGATGCCGGTCACGACGGCACTGTGGACGACGGGGGTGTCCGGGTTCGCCACCTCCGGCAGTCGCGCGCGCGACGTGGTCGTCCCGTCCACGGTGACGTGCGCGACCGCGCGGGCGAAGGCGAAGGTGAGGTCGGCGGAGCCGTCGGGTTCGAGCGCGATGTTCCCGGGCGTCTGCCCGGCGGACAGACCGAAGCGGGCGACGACACGCGCGTCGGTGATGAGCGGCTCGTCACCGGCGGCGGGCGCGGCGGGCACCGCGGCCACGAGGCCGAGCGCGAGCACGCCGAGGGCGGCACCGGTCGGACGGAGGAGTCGGGGCATGTGACCTCTTCTCGGTCGGCGCGCGGGGCGCCGGCGTGCGGGGCCACACCAACATGACGGGGGACGGGTCACCGGGGGCGGCAGCCGGGGCCGCGGGATCGCCCGCGCGGACCACCGTGACGTGCCGTACGAGGGGCGCCCGGGTGACGCCCGGCCGGGGCGTCTCTCCGCGGCACCGGGACCGATGCCGGGCCCCTCAGTCCCAGAGCGGGTAGTCCATGACCTGCTTGTAGCCGTCCGGACGAACCCCCGGGTAGGTGAGGCTCATCCGGCTGTAGCGCTGGAATTCCGGATGCTTCTTCCAGCGCTGGGAGCCGTCGAGCCGGATGGTCACCGGATAGGCGTGGAAGGTGCCGGCCGCGCAGTACGGCTTGCAGTCGTTGACCAGGTTCAGGCCCACGGCGGTCGCCCCGTGCGGACTCCACTTGTCCCAGTGGAGTCCGGTGAGGCGGCTGTTGCCGTCGCCGCAGGCCAGCAGGAAGTCGTCGGGGCGGACGGTGCGGTGCCACAGGCAGTCGACCAGGACGGGCTGTGACGAGCTGGTCCGGGCAGGCGTCATCGCGTCGGTCGGCGGACTGGCCGTCGCCGTTGTCGTCGTCGCTGTCAGCAGCGCTCCTGCCGCCAGCGTGACCGCCGTTCCCACCAATGACCCGCGCATGGCCGCTCCCACTGTCGTGCCGTGTCCGACGCGTTCCCCCGACGCTACGACCGTCCCGGTGATAGCACCAGTCACGCAGGTCGGGCCGGGTATCAGCCGTGGGAGACGGTCAGCCCGTAGAAGGCCACGCGGGCGCCGTTGGTGGTGCTGTCCGAGGAGGACTGGTTGTAGGAGCCGGCCTTGAAGTACTGCTTGTAGGGCTTGAAGGACGACGGGATGCCGTAGTGGGTGGTGGTGCCGTTCACGGTCAGGTCGACGGTGTTCCCGCCGGAGACGGCGATGGTGTAGGTCCACGTCTTGCCGAGGGACACGTGCCCGACGGTGTGCGGGGTCTGGCCGCCGGACGGCGAGTCCTCGGTGCCGAGGACTATGTCCCCGTTCGCGTGGTAGTACAGCTCCACCAGCGGCTTCGTGGACGAGCCGCCGGAACCCAGGTGGATCTGTCCGACGCACACGTTCTTCGTCACGGACACCACCCGCAGCGTGGCGCTCAGCCGGTGGGAGCCGCTGAGCGACCAGTCGGCCGCGCTGCCGTCGCGGTTCATCTCCCGCAGCTCGGAGCGGGCGTAGTTGGAGTTCGGCGTGGTGACGCCCTTCTCCGGAGCCCAGAAGGTCATCGCGCCGTCGCGGGAGTCGGTGTAGAAGTACGCGTCCTGGTAGCCGTTCGCGCCCTGGAGCCGGGACGAGGGGATGGTGGTGGGCTTGCCGGGGGAGCCGACGGGCTCCTGGAGCTGCCAGACGGACAGGTCGAAGTTGCCGCCGGGAGCCTTCCCGGGGTCGGCGGCACCGGCGGCGCCGGCGCTGAGCAGGGTGAGGGCGAGGGCGAGGCCCGCGGCGGCCGGTGCCGCGAGAAGCCGTGACCGGGTCATGTGGGGGTCCCTTCGTCGGATCAGGATGCGTTCAGGCTGATGAACGCTGAACGCATCCTTGTTCGTCGGTGACCCGAGAAGCTAAAGCTCTGAACCTGACACGTCAAGAGGTCAGCAGGCGCCCTCGTCCTGCCAGGGGCCCCATTCGGACGCGCCGGGCGCCTCGTTCTGGGTCCACCACTTGGCCTTCCAGTTGTGCTTGGCGTAGGAGACCTCGTTCCCCGTCGTGTACGTCGCCGTCGCACTCCACGCCGTCTTGCAGGAGGCCGGCGTAGGTGTCGGCGTCGGGGTCGGGGTGGGCGTGGTGGTCGGCGGGGTGACGCCGGCGAACTTCACCGAGTACTTGGCGAAGTCCCAGGCGCTCTGGGTCACGCTGGAGCATGTGCCGGACGTACGGCCGCCGTTGTCGGCCGGGGTGCACTGCCGGTCGCGGTTCAGTGACCAGAACGTGAACCGGTCCATGTGGTGGCTCGTGGCGTAGTCGAGCACGGTCTGGAAGTCGGCCTGGGTGAAGTACTCCCCGGTGTCGCTGCGGCCGTTCATGCCCGAGAAGCCCTCGTGGGCGTACGCGGTCGCCTGGTCCCACCCGAAGGTGGACTGGAGGATGGAGTTGAAGTTGGTGAGCGCGCCGGTCTGGCTCGCCGCCCCGTTGAAGCCGCCGTCGAACGGCATGATGGAGAAGTTGTTCGGGGTGAAGCCCTGCGACTTGGCCTCCAGCAGCATCTGCTTGCCGAACCAGCCGGTGCCGTCCGCCGTGCCGGCCGTGGTCACGGACACGTACAGCCCGGGGTTGTTCTGCTGGAGGATCTTCGCGGCGCCGATCTCGTTCCTGACGGCCGCGGTGTTCTCGTACTCCGGCTCCTCCAGGTCGAAGTCGATGGCGTGCAGCCCGTACTTGGTGATGACCTGCTGGTAGGCCGCCGCCGTGGACGCCGGGTCCGCGCAGGCCTGGCCGAGCTTGGTGCCGCCGTAGCCGCCGATGGAGACCGAGACGTCGCCGCCCTTGGCCCGGACGGTGTTGATCACCGACTGCACGGCCGTGTCCGAGGAGACCGGCGCCGTACCGCCCCAAGTGGGGGTGCACCCGCCGCCGTTGGGGGCGAGGACGAAGGCCAGCTGGAACGCCTTCAGGCCGGTGGCGTCCATGATGGCGGACGCGTCCGGCGGGTCGTTGTCCAGCGGCATCAGGTAGGGGGCGGCGGCGTACCAGCGGTTGCCGAGCGCGGTGGTCGCGCCCGAGGCGCTGCCCGCGACCAGTGCGGTGGCGCCGGCCGCGGTGAGGGTCACGGCAGCCGCCGCGCCCAGACATGCCCGAAGACGTCTCATGCGTGCCTCCAGAGGGTGGGGACCCCGATGCGGGGAGCCCCACCCTCCGGGAGCTGTTGCGGTCACGTCAATGAGTTGGACTAGACCAACCTCCTCTTTGGACTAGACCATACGGTTCCTTTACCTCTCGTCGACCAGTCGCACGGTGAATCCGCGGTCCAGCGGCAGCCGCGCCGTGGTGACGGTCGTGACACGGGCGGAGGCGTCGTACGTCCAGGCGCCGCGCGGCAGTTGGCGCCCGCCGAGCAGGACCCGGTCCGGCGCGGTGTCGCCGTGCACGGTGAACCGGTACGCGCGTGCGTCCACCTTGCCCGCGTACTCGCCCCTGCTCGCGCCGACCGTGACGGTGGTGCCCCGGGAGTCGCCGCGCACCGACACCCGCTGGGTGGCCGCCGCGCCCCCGGTGAAGTCACGGGTCACGCCGTCGTCCTCGTACAGCGTGTAGTGGCTGGTGCCGTGCGCCGCCGGATACAGGTCCCAGTCCAGCTCGTGCCGGTCGCGGGTCTGCCAACTCGTCGTGCCCTTCGGCCACATGGGGACGATCGCGCCTTCACGCACGAAGAGCGGCAGGGTGTCCAGCGGGGCGTGATAGCCGTTGACCGTGGTCGGGCCCCGGTAGGTGCGACCGGTCCAGTAGTCGGTCCAGGTGCCCTTCGGCAGGTGGATGCCGTCCCGGGTGTCGGAGTCCTGGTACACCGGCGCGACGAGGAAGTCCGGGCCGGACAGGAACTCGTACCTGGCCTCCGCGCCGAGGGTGCCGGGATCGTCCGGGTACTCCAGCCACAGCGGGCGCACCGCACCCACGCCCGTCTTCGCCGCCTGGGCGGACAGGGTGTACATGTACGGCAGCAACCGCTCCTTCAGCTGCAGGTACTTGCGGTTGACCGAGGTGTACGGCTCTCCGTCCCGCCAGGGCTGCTGGTCGGCGGGCTTGCCGGTGGTGATGTCACTGGCCCAGCCGTCCATCGTCATGACGGCCGGCAGGAACGCCTTCCACTGCAGGTCGCGGGCGTACATCTTGGCGTCGTGGCGGTAGATGCTGCCCACGTCGCCGGTGTTGTAGGCGATGCCCGACATCGTCGCCCCGGCATAGGTCGGGATCTGCCACCGGATGTAGTCCCAGGACAGCTTCTGGTCGCCGCTCCACAGCACCCCGCAGCGCTGGGCGCCCGCCCAGGACACCGGCAGCCAGACGAAACCGCGCGCGTCGCTGTTGTCCTCGATGCCCTTCTTCGCCGCGTCGCAGGCGTCCAGCGCGAACTTGTAGCCGTTGCCGACCCACGCCACGTCCAGCTTGGCCACGCGCTGGCCCGCCCTGACCTGGTCGGCGAGCTTGTCGATGCCGTCCTGGGTCCACAGGCCGAGCTGCGCCTGGTGGTCCTCGAGGCCCTTCGCGGTCTGTTCGAGGTTCTCGTACCCGCAGCCGTACCCGTCGTTGACCAGCATCCAGCCGAGCGGCATCTTGTTCTCGGTGTAACCGTCGGCGGTCTTCAGCGCGTCCAGGGTGTGCCGCTCGCCCCGGTTGGCGTTGTGCAGGTAGCAGTCGGAGTCGCCCGGCTCCAGGCCGTACACCGGGGGCATGAAGGGCTTGCCCGTCAACGCCGTGTACTTGCCGATGACCTGCTTCGCGTCCCCGAGGAAGTAGTAGGCGTCCAGGCGCCGTTCCTGCTGTCCGGTGGTCACCGGTGAGCCGAAGGTGTAGACGCCCGGTGCGAAGGTGTTGCGGAAGACGCCGTAGCCCGCGCTGGAGAGGTAGAACGGCTGGGAGTTGTTGTAGCCGCCCTCGTTCCAGTCGAAGCTGTTGGCCACGTACATGGTCTGCCCGCGGTGCGAGAAGCTGCCGTTCTGCTCGCCGCCGCCGAAGAACTGCTCGTCCTCGCCGCGCGCGAGGCTCTGCCGCATCCCGCCGGTCGACCAGCGCAGCGGTTTGTCCTCCTGCCAGATCCGGGTGCGGTTGTCGGCTTCGTACAGCCCGAACCGCAGCGGCTTCTTGTACACGCGCAGCACGGCCTCCGGGGAGCGGATGCCGTAGTAGGCGCCCGCGTCGAAGGAGGAGGTGTGCCGCTGGAGAGCGGGCCGCTCGCGCACGATGGCGGTACCGGCCGGATCGCTCAGCGACCCCGACGGGTCGGCCTGGAGCCGCAGCTGACCTCCCGCCAGGAAGTCGGCGCGGGCGGCGAGCCGCCCGGCCCCGATGGTGTAGCTGCCGTCACCGCCCGCGAAGGACGTGAGATCGCCGGCGTCCGTGGTCGCGGGCAGATAGGCGGTGCCGGTGAAGGAGGCGCCGTGCACGTCGTACGGCACCACGACCACGTGGTACGTCCCCGAGGCGCGCGGGATCACCGTGGCCTCGGGGTCGGCGGTGCCCGCGCTGGAGGCCACCTGCTTGCCGTGCTCGTCGTAGACGTACAGGTCGAAGTCGTCCGAGGGCTGCTGCCACGTGATCGACAGCGGGACGCCGCCCTCGGGGTTGTCGTCCCAGTAGCCGTCCGGCACCGAGACGGTCAGGTCGAACCGGTCGCAGACCTTGCCGCCGGGGTCGTCGGCGGCGGCGGGGCACTTCTCCGGCCCGCCGCCGGTTCCCTTGTCGTAGACCGGGCTCTGCCAGCCGGCACTGCTGTGAGCGGGGTCCAGTACGGCGCCGGTCGCGGTGGCGGCGGCCTGGGCCGGGGCCGGGGCGGCGAGCGCGGTCGCGGCCAGGACGCTCGCCAGCCCCAGCGGTGTCCAGGCCGGCCACGGCACACGGTGTCGGAGTCTTCGCACGGCGGAACAGCTCCCCTCGCATCCTTGCGGATCGGGAATCCTCACGGAAACGGAAAATGCTCGGATGCGCTTGAAACGAGCACCAATCGAGCAACTTCACGCATGAGCCTCGGGGTTGGTGCAGGTTCATGTCAATACCGCGGGACGCTGCGGCAGTGCCCGCAGGGCAGAGGGCAGACCCCCGCGCGGCGGGGCCCGGCGCGCCTGGAACGGAGGAATCCGCCGCATCACCTCCGCGGGCCAGGGGGCGGAGAAACGTACCCTGCATCCTGAGTCGTCACCGATGTCCGCATACCTGTGGCGAACCGTCAGTCGCCTGAGGCATCCTTGGCGGCGTGCGTGCTGTTTCGGGAGGAGCGGCCCCTGTCCCACGGCCCGGGACCCCGGCTGCCGACAGCGGAACGGACACGCGCGGCGGGGCCGGCGGACACAGGAACCAAGGGGACGACGCGCCCTGCGCGTCATGGGGGGAGAGGTCGCCCATGCCATCCACGAACCATCGTCAACGGCCGGCACCGGCGACGGGGGACACCCGTGACGCACCGCCGGCGCAGGCGGCGGAAGGGCGGTCGAGCTGAGGTGCGGATCACCATCCACAGACCCGGCGAGCTGACGTCCGAACTGCGCGCGGCCTGGCACCGGGCGATGGACGAGTCGCCCGAGTACGCCAATCCCTTCCTGGCCCCGGAGTTCGCCATCGGAGTGGGCCGGTTCCGCGGCGGGGTCCGGGTGGCCGTGCTGCGCGAGGGCACGGAACCGGTCGGCTTCCTCCCGTACGAGCGCGGGCCCTTCGGCACCGGCCGGGCCATCGGGCTCGGCCTGTCCGACTGCCAGGCCCTCGTGCACCGGCCCGGGGTCACCTGGAGCACGCGGGAACTGCTGCGCGCCTGCGGGCTCAGCATCTTCGAGTTCGACCATCTCGTCCAGGAGCAACGGCCCTTCGAACCCCATGTCACCGGCACCTTCGCCTCACCGGTGATCGATGTGAAACCGGGCGGCGGCAGTTACCCGGAGTGGCTGCGCGGCGCGTACCCGGGGCTGGCCAGGACGACCCTGAAGAAGGAGCGCCGGCTCGGCCGGGACGTCGGCGAGGTGCGGTTCGAGTTCGACGAACGCGACCCGCGGATGCTGCGCACCCTCATGCGGTGGAAGTCCGCGCAGTACCGCAGGACCGGCCGCATGGACCGGTTCTCCCGGCCGTGGATCGTCGGCCTGGCCGACCACCTCTTCCACGTCCGCGAGGAGCACTTCACCGGGGTGCTGTCCGTGCTGTACGCGGGCGACCGACCGGTCGCGGCCCACTTCGGACCCCGGTCCAGCACCGTGCTGGCGGCCTGGTTCACCGCGTACGATCCCGAACTCCCGAGCTACTCACCTGGGTTGATGATGCACCTGCGGACCGCCGAGGCGGCTGCCCGGCACGGGGTGACCCTGGTGGACCTCGGCCGTGGCGACAAGGAGTACAAGGACTGGCTGAAGACCCGGGAGCTCCGGGTCGGCGAGGGGTTCGCCGCCCGCCCGCACCCGGTGGCGCTGGCCCACCGGCTGTGGCGCCGGCCGGTGCGCGGCCTGCGCAACACGGTGCTCGCCCACCCGGGGCTGCGCGAGCCGGCCGACCGGCTGCTGCGGACCGTGGGCACCCTGCGGACGCGCGGCCAGGAGTCCGTCGCCGCCGGGGTCCGTGCCCGGCCGCCGCGCTCCGACTGAGCCGACGGCACCGGCCCCGCGAGGCCGCCCGTCAGGCCGGTGCCGGGACGCCATGGGGAGTACTGGGCCGGCTCACGTGAACCGCACCGGCCCGAACCCGGCGGTGTCGCACACCACTTCCGCCGGGGGCCGGGGGCCGGGGGCTGGGGGCCGGGGGGCGGGGACGCCCTCCCACTGCTGGAGACCGTGGCCGGCACCGCCCCGTGATCCCACCGGCCTCCGCGAGGGACCCCCGACAGGGTTCGTCCGTCGTCCGGTCAGGCCGGGGCGTCAGGCGTGCCGTCACCCGCCGCGTGGTCGGGCGGCCGAGCAGTCGCCCGTTGCGCCGCCGCCGCTCGTGCGGCCGGGGTGCGGTCGTCTGCCGTGTGGTCGGGCGGCCGAGCAGTGGCCCGTTGCGCCGCCGCCGCTCGTGCGGCCGGGAGTGCGGAGATCCGCCGCCTGGTCAGCGGCTTGAGCAGTCATCTGCCGCGCGGCCATCCGTCGCGCGGTCGCCCGTCGCGCGGTCGCCCGTCGCGCGGTCACCCGTCGCGCGGTCACCCGTCGCGCGGTCACGCCGACGGGCTCGCGATGCGTAGAGGTGCCGTCGGGGGCGCCGTCTCTGCTGTGTCGGCCGCGCCGGTGGCGTCCGTCCACCAGTCGGCGCCGTCCTCCACGTACCGCAGCAGCACGCCCTCGCGGATCGCCCACGGGCACACTACGGCCCGGGGCAGGCCCATCAGCTTCAGGGCCGTGTGTCCGACGACCGCCCCGGCCAGACTCTGGGCGGCGCGCGGCGCGGAGATCCCGGGCAGCTGGGCACGTTCGGCGGCGGGCAGTTCGGCGAGGACGCGTACCGCCGCGCGCAGGTCCCGGCAGGCCAGCTCCCGCTCCACGAACGGTCCGAACCGCCCCGGCGCGGCCCCGCACAGCCGAGCCAGCTGCTGGAACGTACGGGAGGTGACGGCGGCCGTGCGCGGGCTCTCCCAGCGGATCCGCGAGGCCACGTCCCGCAGTTCATGGCGGATACGGCGGCGCAGTTCCTTCAGCTCACCGGGCCCGGGCGGGTCCAGGACACCCGGGTACTCCCGCGTCAGCCGGTTCGCGCCGAGCGGCAGGGACGCGGCGAAGTCGGGCAGCCGGCCCCGTCCGAAGGCCACGTCCAGCGCGCCGCCGCCGATGTCGAGCAGCGCGAGGGGGCCCGCCTTCCAGCCCAGCCAGCGCCGGGCCGCCAGGAAGGTCAGCTCGGCCTCCGTCTCACCGGGCAGCGTGCACATGCGGATCCCCGTACCGGACGCCACGCGCTGCAGCACCTCATGGCGGTTCGGGGCGTTGCGGACCACCGCGGTCGCGAAGGCCAGCGGGCCCGCCGCATGCCACCGGCGCGCCGTGGCGCCCGCCGCGGCGACCGCCTTGACCAGTCGCTCCACCGCCTCGTCGGCGATGGTGCCGTCCGGACCGACCTGTTCGGACAGGCGCAGCTTCCACTTGACCGTGTGCACCGGCAGCGGAACGCCACCCTCCACATCCGCGATCACCAGTCGGACCGTGTTCGATCCCGCATCCACCACACTCACCCGCATGGCCGGGAAGTACCCACTTCAACGGCTACGACCCCTCGCACGGGGGGCGTGCCGGTGCACAGCGGTCCGGGCGTGCGCCTCAGGACCGGCCGGCGGCCCGCGTGAGCTGCCGGGCGCGTGGGAAGACATCGACTGGCGGTGCTGCCGAGTTCACACACCCGTCGCGATTCCTTCGGCTCGCGAGCCGGTGGTCGTCACCTGCGGCCGGTGAAGTGGACGGCAGTTGCCGAGGTGCGTTGTCGCGCCCCAACCGTTCGTGAGGTGCATGCGCATGCGTCATACCCATGTCCAGGGTGCTGCACGGAGTTCCGCTCGTGCCCGTGCACGGCTCGCGACAACCGTCGTGCTCGCCGTGACGGCACCGGCCTTCCTGTCCGGCGCGGCGGAGGCGGGGTCCGCGCACACCGCGCGGACGGGGCATCCGGCGCAGGCGGTACGGACCGTGCAGGCGGCCCCGGCAGCCCCGGCCGCGCGGGCCTCGAAGACCGCGGTGATCGAGCGGTGGACGACGCGGACCCCCGCTCCCGGAGTCACGGTCCGCAGCGGCGTCGTCCTGCGTCCCGCTGCGAAGCACTCCTGGACGGTCACCGTCCAGGCCCCGAGCAAGACCCGGTGGACCTCGAACGACCCGGACGCGCCCGTGAGCTGGGCCGAGGCCGCCACCCACGGCTGGGCCCAGGACACGGCGCACAAGCTGACCCAGGCCGGGCTCAAGCCACGGGTGGAGAGCGTACGGTGGCCCCAGTACGCCGACACCCCCCAGGGGTTGATGGGGTACCGCGTCCGCATCGGCCGTTTCGCCACCCAGGAGGAGGCGAAGACGGCGGCCTCGGCGGTCGTCGCGGCCGGGTTCCACACGACCCTGTCCTGGACCGGGTACGACATCCAGGAGCCGGCCGACCGCGAGAACATCCACGTGGCGGTCATCGACCCGAAGACCTTCCAGGGACGGGTCGAGGCCACGCACGACGGCAACGTGGCACGGCGTGAGACCACCTCGGCGGTCGCGCGGAAGCTGAACTCCCTGGTCGCGGTCAACGGTGGCTTCTTCGTGCTGGCGTCGGGCGACGGTGTGCCGGGCACCATGTCCGGGCTCGGCGCCTACCAGGGCGAAATGGAGTCGATGGCGGCCGGCTCCCGGTCCGCACTGCTCATCGGGAACGGCGGCCACAGCGTCCGGATCGCGGACCTCACGAGCAGCGCCACCGCCCGGTCGGGCAAGGCCGCCTACCAGATCCAGGGCATCAACCGGGTGCCCGGGACGGTCCGGGACTGCGGCCGTCCCGGCAGCACACCCAGCGAACTGCCCTGGCAGGACGTGACCTGCCAACTGGCCGACGACATGGTCCAGTTCACCACCGCCTTCCAGGCCGGCCTGCCCACCGGCCCCGGCGTGCAGGCCGTGCTGAACGCGTCCGGCCAGGTCGTCTCCGTCGGCGCGCGCGGCGGCCGGGTGCCCGCGGGCGGGCACGTGCTGCAGGGCATCGGGCGGGCGGCCGACTGGCTGAGGGCCCACGCCAAGCCGTACAGCCGCGTCCAGGTCGACGAGGCCGTCCGTACGGCGGCGGGCAAGCGCGTCGTGCTCGACGCTGGCGACTCCATCGTCAGCGCGGCTCCCACGCTCGTGAAGGACGGCCGGATCGACATCGACGCCGCCGCCGAGGGCGTGGTCGACCCCGAGTACACGTCCTTCGGATACGCGTGGGCCAACGTCCGCCAGCCGCGCACCCTGGCGGGCGTCGACAAGCGCGGCCGGCTGATCCTCGCGACGGTGGACGGACGGCTGACGGGGGGCAGCGAGGGGTTCACCCTCTACGAGGCCGCCGCGTTCATGAAGTCGCTCGGTGCCGTGCAGGCGATGAACCTCGACGGCGGCGGCTCCACCGCGATGGCCGTCGACGGCACCCTGGCCAACCACCCGTCCGACGCCGCCGGGGAGCGCCCGGTCGGAGACACCGTGCAGGTCCTGCCGGCGGGTTACTGACGACCGCTCGGGGCCGGGCCTTCCGCACGTGGGCGGTTCACCGCCGGCCGTGTCCGGATCTCGGCCCCGCACGCTCCGGCGTGGCCACCGCCGGCCTTAGATGGTGAGGATCACTGTCGGCGAGCAGGGGCGGCAGGCGACCGGAGCGGGTGCGATGAGGGTACTGGTGATCGGCGGCGGCATCGCGGGGACCGCGTCCGCCCTGGGGCTGCACAAGGCCGGCTTCGACGTCACCGTGTTCGAGGCCCACCCGGACACGGCCGAGGACATCGGCGCCTTCCTCACCCTGGCCGGCAACGGGATGCGCGCACTGGCCCAGCTGGGCGCCACGGACGCCGTCACCGCCGTCGGTTTTCCGCTGACTTCGCTGCGGCTGCTCGACAGCGAGGGCGCCGAGGTGACGCACGCACCGCTCGGCGAGGCGGACGACCCCGCCCTGCGCTACCGCTGTCTGCGCCGCGGCGAGCTGAGCGCGGCCCTCCAGGGCGAGGCGGTCCGGCGCGGCATCCGGCTGCGCCACGGCGCCCGGCTGGTGTCCGTGACGGACGGCCCGGACGCCGTCACCGCCCACTTCGCCGACGGCACCACGGCCACCGGCGACCTGCTCGTCGGAGCCGACGGACTGAACTCGGCCGTACGCGGACTGCTGATGCCCGAGGCGCGCCCGGTGTACGCCGGCCAGCGGGTCTACTACGGCTACACCCGCGACGCGGCGGGAGCCGGCCCGGACGGCACCATCACCATGGTGCGGGGCAGCGCGACCGCCTTCGGGTACGCGGTGTCCCCGGCGGGGGAGGCGTACTGGTTCGCCCGGGCCGGCGGCGAGCCGCTGCCCGCCGGGGCGACCGCCGCGCCGTCCGCCGTGCTGCGCGGGCAACTGCTGCCACTGCTGCGCGAGGACGCCACGCCCGCCGCCGGCCTGGTCGACGCCTCCACCGGCACGATCATGGTCACCAACGCCACGGAACTGCCGCCCGGCACCGCCTGGCACACCGGACGCGTCCTGCTCGTCGGCGACTCGGCCCACGCGGCCTCGCCGGCCACGGGCCAGGGAGCCTCGATGGCCCTGGAGGACGCCGTCGTCCTGGCCAAGGCGCTGCGCGACCTGCCCGACCCCGGTACCGCCTTCGCACAGTACGAGCGGCACCGCCGGCCGCGGGTGGAACACAACATCACCGTCAGCGGCGGCCTCTCCCGCGGCACCCGCGCCCCGTCCGGCCCGGCCGGCGCCACGGCCCGCCCCGCCGGCCCGGACGAGCGGCTCATCCGCCAACTGGCCTGGCACACGCCACTGTCCGACGTCCCGCCCGAGCCGCGCTGACCCGGCGGGCGCGGAAGGGGCCCGTGCAGCGCACCCGTGCGCGCACGTGGTCGTCCAGAGCGGTATTCACGCACGAAAGTGCAAGAAGGGGAGTGCGGGAGTCCATTGCCGGAGCGTCGCAGCCGCCGGATCGTTCCGGTGCAACCGGCCCTTCGGCAACTAGGAGCTTCCGTGCGACTGTTGAGCAGAGCAGGCGGTGCCGTGGCCGCGGCCCTCGCCCTCGTCCTGGGCGGCGGCACCGCGTTCCCCGCGCGGGCCGCGTCCCCGGCCGGCGCCGGCTACACCGTGACCGTGGGAACCCCGGTGCCGTTCACGCACCCCACGGACACTCCCGCCACCCCCTACCTCGACCGGGACGGCACCTTCCACTACCAGCAGTCCGCCGCGCTCTACGGCGCCGACGACCCCCGGGTCTGGGACTTCTACACGGGCAAGGACTTCGACTCCGCGACGTACGACAGGAAGCTCAGCGAGGCGGTGAACCCGGCCAACCCCGCCGACCGCAACGACGACACCACCTGGCGCTGCAACAACAGCCCGACCGGCCGCGAGTCGACCTACGCCCCGAGCGGGTCGGGCTACGCGCAGCGGAACTACTGCGACCTGTCCGGCGTGTGGATCGACCCCGACACCGGTGACTGGTACGGCCTGGTGCACAACGAGTTCACACCACAGCCGTTCGGCGACGGACTGCACTACGACGCCATCGACTACGCCGTCTCCACCGACCGGGGCCGCACCTGGACCATCAAGGACCATGTGATCACCTCGCCGTACAGCACGAAGCGCGGGGACACCACGGCCTTCCCGCACCAGACGTACTCCTACGGCGACGGCGACCAACGCCTGTTCGTCGACACCGCCTCCGGCTACTTCTACGTCTACTACGGCTCGCGGATCATCGACAAGAGCGGCGGCTGGAAGGCGTTCCACGAGCACGTGGCCCGCGCCCCCATCGCGGCGAAGATGGCCCCCGGCTCCTGGCGCAAGTGGTACGACGGCGCCTGGACCCAGCACGGCACGGGCGGCCGGGAGAGCGGCATCGTCCCCGTCGACGCGAGCCACCCCACCGGCTACACCCCGGTCGCCGCCGAGTACGACCCGGCCAACACCGGCACCGCCGCCGAGCAGATCGCGGCCGGCAAAATGCCCCCGACCTCCCCGCTGTTCGTGCTGAACATCGCCTACGACGCCTATCTCGGCCGGTACATCGGCACCCCGCAGGCCGTCGACCAGAGCGGCGACGCACCGCAGTACCTGTACGCCACCGACGACCTGGCCACCCAGAAGTGGGAACTCATCGGCGACACCGGTGACTACACCACCGCCTCCTGGTACCGCTGGTTCCTGGACGGTGCCAGCCGCACCGGCTCCGCCGTCGTCGGCAAGTCCTTCCGCGCCTACTGCTCCTTCGGCTGTTCCCACGGCTCCTCCGGCGAGTACGCCGACCTCACCGTCGCCTCCTCAACGCCGGCCGCCCCGCCCGTGGACACCGCCCGCGGGTACCGCATCGCCGGCGGCACGGGCAGGATCCTCGCACAGACGTCCGGCGGCTCCGCCGTCACCTCGGTGGCGCGGTCCGCCGGCTCCGCCCGTGCGGAATGGTCCTTCACCCCGACGGGCGACGGCGCCTTCACGCTCACCAACGCGGCGACCGGCGGGCTGCTGGGCGTCGACTCCGCCAGGACCGCCGGCCGGGCCTGGGGCGCCAAGCCCACGGTCACGCCGGCCCGGACCGGCGGACCGGCCGTCGGCCGGCAGTGGTTCGTGCTCCCCGCCTCCTCCGGCGGCTACCGGCTGGTCAACCGCTACAGCGGCCTGGTCCTCGGCCTCTCCGCCACCTCCGGCCGCCTCGCCGAGACCACCCCGCCGCGCACGTGGACGGACACCGCGACCGGCTCCCTCGGCGACGGACGCACCGCGGCCGAACAGACCCTCTCCTTCACTCCCACCGGCGTCTGAGTCCCGTCGGCCGGAGCGTCGCGGCGCCGCGGAGCCGACTTCCGCGATCTCCCGTGACGCCCCGGCCGGCTGCTCCGTATCCTGCCTCCATGCCGATCAATCGCGGGGAGTCCGACGCCGAACTGTCCGTGGCCGCGGCCCGGGCCGGAGCGGCGGTGGTGCGGGAACTGTACGGCCGGCGCCTGGAGCGCTACGAGAAGTCCGGCGGCGACTTCGCGACGGCGGCGGACCTCGCCGCCGAGCGGGCCGTCCTGGAGGTCCTGCGCGCCGCCCGCCCCGGGGACGCGGTCACGGCGGAGGAGAGCGGTCGCACCGGCGCCGCGGGTGCCGACCGCCGCTGGCTGGTCGACCCCCTGTGCGGCACGCTCAACTACGCCGTGCAGAGCATGCTCGTCGGCGTGAACGTCGCCCTGCGGGTGGGCCGGGAGGTCACCGCGGCGGCGACGGCCGACCCCTTCAGCGGCGAGGTGTTCTGGACCGACGGCGAGCGGGCCCGGGTCCGCCGGGACGGAGCCGACGCGGAGCTGACGCCCACGGCCGGGTCCGCGCTGGTGGACGTCAACCTCGACCCGCCGTTCCCCAACGCGCCCGGCTTCCGGGCGGCCCGCCTGCTCACCGACCCCGGCTTCGCGGAGCGGTTCCGGCCCCGCGTGATCTCCAGCAGCCTCGCGGTGGCCTGGGTCGCCGCCGGACGCCGGGCCGCCTACGTCACCGACGGCGCCCCGGCCGACAGCGTGCACTTCGCCGCGGGCATCGCGCTGTGCCGCGCGGCGGGCTGCACGGTGACCGGCCTGTACGGCGAGCCGCCGCACACCGGCGCGGGCGGCCTGATCGCCGCGGCCGACGCCGACACCCACGCCGCGCTGCTGGAACTGGTCGAGAGGCAGCGGACTCCGGCGCGTTGAGCCGGAGTTGAAGGAGATGCCTTCCGAAGGCTTGTGGCCCGCTTGGTTCATCACTTAAATCAAAACATGAACTAAGCCATGGGGTCGGCCCCTTCGACCCCGCAGCCCTCTGGAGCCGCCGCATGAGATGGAGATCCCTGGGCGTCGCGCTGTCCGCCACGGCCGCGCTGATCGCCCTGCCCGCCACGCACCCCTCGGCCACCGCGGCCGAAACCCCCCTGTCCCAGGGGAAGACGGCCACCGCGTCGTCCCAGGAGAACAGCGGTACCGCCGCCCCCCAGGCCGTCGACGGCGACACCGGCACCCGCTGGTCCTCGGCCGCGGGCGACGACCAGTGGCTCCGCGTCGACCTGGGCGGCGCCGCCACCGTCACCCGGGTGGTCCTGAACTGGGAGGCCGCCTACGGCAAGGACTACAAGGTCCAGATATCCGCGGACGGTGACACCTGGAACGACCTGAAGTCCGTCACCGGCTCGGACGGCGGCGTCGACACCCTCGACGTGTCCGGGCAGGGCCGCTACGTCCGGATGCTCGGCGTCCACCGGGCGACCCAATGGGGCTACTCCCTCTGGGAGTTCCAGGTCTTCGGCAGTACGGACGGCGGCCAGGCGAACTGCGGCACCGCCAACGCCGCCCGGGGCAGGACCGCGACCGCCTCCTCCACCGAGAACGCCGGCACCCCCGCCTCGGCCGCCTTCGACGGCAGCACCACGACCCGCTGGTCAAGCCAGGCCGCTGACCCGCAGTGGCTCCAGGTCGACCTCGGCTCGGTCCAGGACCTGTGCAAGGTCGACCTCACCTGGGAGGCCGCCTACGGCAAGGACTTCCAGATCCAGGCGTCCTCCGACGGGCAGAGCTGGAGCACGCTCAGAAGCGTCACCGGGGCGAGCGGCGGCACGGCGTCCTACGACGTCAGCGGCTCCGGCCGGTACGTCCGGATCTACGGCACCGCCCGCGGCACCGGCTACGGCTACTCCCTGTGGGAGGTCGCCGTGCACACCGGCACCACCGGCGCCCCGCCGGTCGAGGGCGGCGGCGACCTCGGCCCGAACGTCATCGTCGTCGACCCCTCCACACCCAACCTCCAGCAGAAGTTCGACGACGTCCTCGCCAAGCAGGAGTCGGCCCAGTTCGGCACCGGCCGCTACCAGTTCCTGCTCAAGCCCGGCACCTACAACGGCATCAACGCGCAACTCGGCTTCTACACCTCGATCTCGGGCCTCGGTCTGAACCCCGACGACACCCAGATCAACGGCGACGTCACCGTCGACGCCGGCTGGTTCAACGGCAACGCCACCCAGAACTTCTGGCGCTCGGCGGAGAACCTCGCCATCACGCCGTCCAACGGCACCGACCGCTGGGCGGTCGCACAGGCCGCACCGTTCCGCCGTATCCACGTCAAGGGCGGCCTCAACCTCGCGCCCAACGGCTACGGCTGGGCGTCCGGCGGCTACATCGCCGACTCGAAGATCGACGGCACGGTCGGACCGTACTCCCAGCAGCAGTGGTACACCCGGGACAGCTCGGTCGGAGGCTGGACCAACGGCGTGTGGAACATGACGTTCTCCGGAGTCCAGGGCGCACCCGCGACCAACTTCGACAGCGGCCCGTACACCACGCTGGACACCACCCCCGTCTCGCGTGAGAAGCCGTTCCTCTACCTCGACGGGTCCGCCTACAAGGTGTTCGTCCCCGCCGAGCGAACGAACGCCCGAGGCGTCTCCTGGCCCGCGAACGCGGGCACGTCGCTCCCGCTCGACCAGTTCTACGTCGTCAAGCCGGGTGCGACGGCCGCCACCATCAACGCCGCCCTCGCCCAGGGCCTCAACCTCCTGTTCACGCCCGGTGTCTACCACCTCGACCGGACCATCGACGTCACCCGTGCCAACACCGTGGTCCTCGGCCTCGGCCTGGCCACCCTGGTCCCGGACAACGGCGTCGACGCCGTGCACGTCGCCGACGTCGACGGCGTGAAGCTCGCCGGCTTCCTCATCGACGCGGGCCCGGTCAACTCCGCCACCCTGCTGCGGATCGGTGAGCCCGGTTCGGGCGCCGACCACTCCGCCAACCCCACCACCATGCAGGACGTGTTCATCCGCGTCGGCGGCGCCGGACCCGGACTCGCCACCGACTCCGTGGTGGTCAACAGCGACGACGTCATCATCGACCACACCTGGATCTGGCGCGCCGACCACGGCAGCGGCGTCGGCTGGGACACCAACCGCGCCGACTACGGCCTGCGCGTGAACGGCGACGACGTCCTGGCCACCGGCCTGTTCGTCGAGCACTTCAACAAGTACGACGTCTACTGGAACGGAGAACGCGGCCGGACGATCTTCTTCCAGAACGAGAAGGCGTACGACGCCCCGAACGCCGCCGCCGTCACCCACGACGGCATCACCGGCTACGCGGCCTACAAGGTCGCCGACTCCGTCACCACCCATGAGGCGTGGGGACTGGGCAGTTACTGCAACTACACGGCCGATCCGTCGATCGTCCAGCAGCACGGCTTCCAGGTGCCCGTGACCCCGGGGATCAGGATGCACGACCTGCTGGTGATCTCCCTCGGCGGCCAGGGCCAGTACGCCCACGTCGTGAACAGCACCGGCGCGCCCACCTCGGGGACCAGCACGGTCCCCTCCAAGGTGACGTCCTTCCCGTAGCACGCACCGCGTCCCGTACGGAGACCGCCTGTCCGTACGGGACGCCGGTCAGCCGTCGGACAGGGTCCGGTGCGGAGCCCGGCGGTAGGTGTCCCGGTACAGGGACGCGAAGCGGCCCGGGTGGTGGAAGCCCCACCGGGCCGCGATCCGCGTGACCGTCACCCCGTCGCCGGGGCCGGCCGTCACCAGGTCGCGATGCGCGTGCGCGAGCCGTACCCGGCGCAGCTGGGCGAGCGGGGTGGTGTCCAGGTGACGGCGGAAGGCGTACTGCAGCGCCCGTACGGTCACATGGGCGGCGCCGGCGATGTCGGCGACCGTCACGGGCTGGTCCGCGTGGTCGTCGATATAGGCGAGGGCGCGGCGCAGCACCGCCGGACGCACCGTGTCACGATCGGCGCCGGCGGGCTCGTCCAGCGCCGTGTTGGGGAACGCGGCCAGTACGCTCGCCGCCAGGTGCTGGGAGGCCGTGGCGGCTATCAGCGGCTGGTCCGCGATCTCCGGATCGCTGAGCACCGTGTCGCGCAGATGGATGATCGTCCGCTTCAGGTGCTGCGCCGCCGCCGCGGACCGCGGCCGGGTGGCCGGTCAGCCGCACCGGGCGCGAGCCGCCCGGACCCGTGGCCACCTGGGAGAGCAGGGCGGGGTCCAGCATGGTGATGTTGTAGCGGGCGTTGCAGATCCGTTCCGCGTACGGCAGGTCCGGCGGGGCGAACAGCACCACGTCACCCGGACCGAAGGAATCCTCGACGCCCTGGAAGCCGTGGTCCCGCACGGTGCCCTCGTGCACCACGCACAGGCAGACGCGGCCCAGCGGCGTCACCGAGTAGTCCATCTCGAAGTCCAGCGCCAGCTCGTCGACGCTCACCGAGGGCACGCCGGTGCGGCGGATCGACGCCCGGGTGGAGCCGGGGGTGCCGCTGGCGATGCGCATCCTGGCGTAGGCCCGGCTGAGGAAGTCCTCCGTCACGTCCAGGTCGTCGCTGTCGAAGGTGAGCGATTCCATGGGCCCCAAATGCCCCCTCATGACCCGTCCATGTCCCCGCTGACCAGCGACTTTTCGTTTTCTGGACTGCGGCACGCCCGGTCGTTCGCCTGGCGGCTGTCGCCGGCCCACCCGGCTGCGCAGGGTGATCTCATGATCGGACGTGACGAGCAGACGACGGACCAGCCGAAGGCGCTGCGGGAGGAGGTCGCCCAGCTGCGTCAGGCACTGGCCTCGCATGCCCTGATCGACCAGGCGATCGGTGTCGTCATCACCGTCTCCAGACTGCGTCCGGAGCAGGGCTGGGACGTCCTGAAGCACATCTCGCAGCACACCAACACCAAACTGCGGGAGGTGGCGCGCTGCCTGGTGGAGTGGCCGGCCCGCGGCACGCTCCCGGACGTGATCCGCGGCGCGTTGCCCGCCGCCGTCGAGCACGCGCGCACCCGCACCGGCGCCGCCGGCCGGGAGGACGACCTGGAGGTCCGCTGCGGCCGCCCGGGCTGAACGACGCCGGCCCGCCGGGTTCGGGGCGCCCGCCGGGTGCGACACGGGGGATGCGGCATCGACGACGTGCCGCTCATCGTGGACGAGGCGTGGGACGCCCACCTTCCAGACACCGTCGAACGGCAGCCCGCCGTGGACCTGCCCGAGCCCCGCGCCCTGGAACTGGAACAGGCGTCCTGCCCCGCGACGCGTTCTTCCGGCCCGCCGAACAGATGCCCGCCGAACGGGCCGTGGGCCGCGAAGCCGCCGAGACGCTCAGCCCCTACCCGCCGGGCGTGCCGGTGGTGGCGCCGGGCGAGGTGATCACCGAGGAGATCGACCGGTCCGGGCCACGCACTCGCGTGACCGGCCCCTTTCGAACTGCGCCGGCCGGTGTCTGCGCCTAGGGTGGCCTGTGCGGGCGGCCGGGTGTGCGCCTGCCCGGGTCAAGAAGCCGGCCCTGCGGATGAAGACGTCCTCGGCAGGGGGCACTTGGCCCTGCCGGCGGTCCCCGGGTCCGGACCAGTGCGTCCGGCGGGCCAGCCATCCCGGCAACTCGACACGAGACGGCCCGACTTCACCCCGACCGGGAATCCACCGCGGTTCCCGGTTTCGGACGCCCCGGCCCGGGGACCTCGGTAGGAGGCCGTCCGCGGCCCCCTTCATCCAGGTTTCACCCGAAACGACCATGACCTCGGCCGTATGCCCCCGGTGTGGCCACCGCGCATCGGGACACCGACCTCGCCCGCGCCGGGCCCCGTGACCGTGACCAGCGAAGGAATTGCCACTGATGAGCGAGACGAACCCCCTGAAGCGAGCGGCGGACAAGGTGGTGGACGCCCTGCAGGGAGAACCCGCGGGCCCGGAGGACGGCATCCCCGGCAAGCCGGGGCCCGAGTCGCCGCAGGTCGCCGAGCCGACCCAGCCCCACGAGCCGTACCCGCCCAAGCCCGACCAGACCGGCCCGGACACCGTCTCCCCGACCGGGCAGCCCACCGGCGCCGACCAGGCCCGGATGGCCCAGAGCGGCAGCTATCTGACCAACGCCCAGGGCACCCGGCTGTACGACACCGACCACTCGCTCAAGGCGGGGCCCCGCGGCCCGGTGCTCCTGCAGGACCACCACCTGCGCGAGAAGGTCATGCACTTCGACCACGAGCGCATCCCCGAGCGCGTGGTCCACGCCCGCGGCGCCGGGGCGCACGGCGTGTTCCGCAGCTACGGCACGGCGGCGAACGTGACCAAGGCGGCGTTCCTCTCCGAGGACGTCGAGACACCGGTGTTCGTCCGCTTCTCCACCGTGCTCGGTTCCCGGGGTTCGGCCGACACCGTCCGCGACACCCGGGGCTTCGCGACGAAGTTCTACACCAGCGAGGGCGTCTTCGACCTGGTCGGCAACAACATCCCGGTGTTCTTCATCCAGGACGCGATCAAGTTCCCGGACGTCATCCACGCCGGCAAGCCCCACCCGGACCGGGAGATCCCCCAGGCGCAGAGCGCCCACGACACCTTCTGGGACTTCGTCACCCTGCACACCGAGGCCACCCACCACACCCTGTGGAACATGTCCGACCGGGGCATCCCGCGCTCGTACCGCACGATGGAGGGCTTCGGCGTCCACACCTTCCGCCTGGTCAACGCCGCCGGCGAGACGACTCTGGTGAAGTTCCACTGGAAGCCCAAGCTGGGCGTGCACTCCCTGGTGTGGGAGGAGGCACAGATCATCAACGGCGTCGACCCCGACTTCCACCGCCGGGACCTCGCCGACGCCATCGAGGCGGGCGCCTACCCGCAGTGGGAGTTCGGCATCCAGACCTTCCCCGACACCCCCGACCAGACCTTCGAGGGCATCGACCTGCTGGACCCGACGAACATCGTCCCCGAGGAACTGGCCCCCGTGCAGCCGATCGGGCTGCTCACCCTCAACCGCAACCCCTCGAACTTCTTCGCCGAGACCGAGCAGGTCGCCTTCCACGTCGGCCACCTCGTCCCCGGCATCGACATCACCGACGACCCGCTGCTCGCCGGCCGTCTCTTCTCCTACCTGGACACCCAGATCACCCGTCTGGCCGGACCGAACTTCCCGCAGATCCCGATCAACCGGCCGCACGCCCCCGTCAACGACATGCTGCGCGACGGCTTCCACCAGACGGCCGTGCACCGGGGTGTCGCCCCCTACCGCCCCAACTCCCTCGACGGCGGCTGCCCGTTCACCGCGGGCGCCGACATGGGCGCCTACGTCGAGACCCCCGTGCGCGTCCCCGAGGCCACCAAGGTCCGCGAGGCGCCGGAGTCGTTCAACGACCACTTCAGCCAGCCGCGCCGGTTCTGGCTGAGCATGAGCCCGGTGGAGCGCGAGCACATCATCGGCGCCTACAGCTTCGAACTCGCCAAGTGCTACGAGCAGGCCATCCGGGAGCGGGCGCTACTGGTGCTGGCCAACATCGACCCGGAGCTGTGCGCGGGCGTCGCCGCCGGCCTGGGCCTGCCCGCCCCCGAGCCGACCGTGCCCCTGGCCGACGTCGAGCCCAGCCCCGCCCTCTCCCAGGTCGGGCACACCTGGCCCACCGACGGCCGCGTCATCGGCATCGTCACCGGCCCCGACGGCGACCTCGACGGCGTACGCACCGTACGCCAGGAGGTCCTCGACAGCGGTATGGTCCCGCTGATCGTCGCCCCGGCCGGCGGCACCCTCGGCGACGGCGCCCTGACCGTCCAGCGGACCTACGCCACCGCACGCTCGGTGGAGTTCGACGCGCTGCTGGTGGCGGGCACCCCCGGCGTGGGCGCCGACGCCTACGGCGCCCGGGACGCCAAGGCGGGCCAGCCCGGCTTCCAGCAGGCCACCCCCGACCCGCGCGTGGGGCTGCTGCTGTCGGAGGCGTTCCGGCACGGCAAGGCCATCGGCGCCGCCAAGGGCGGGGACGCCGCGCTGGAGGCGGCCGGCATCCCGCTCGACGCCCCCGGAGTGATCGCCGGCGACACCGCCTCCGCCGTGCTCCAGCAGCTGGTCCAACTGCTCGGCGCCCACCGGGTCTGGGAACGCTTCCCGTCCGCCGCCTGACCGGACGGCAGCCTCGGCAGGCGTCCTGACACGCGACTGTGCGCCGGCCCCCGCCACCGGGGACCGACGCGCAGGCCGTTCACGGCCCGGTGGTGCGGCAGAGCAGCAGACAGATGTCGTCGTCGTGCTCGGAGTCGTGCAGCATCGGCTTGAGCAGCGAGTCGGCCGCCGCGTCCAGGTCCGCCATATCCGCCGCGCCCAGCGCCCCCATGGCCTGCGCCAGCCGGTCGATACCCGCGTCGATCCCGGCGGACCGCCGCTCCACCAGACCGTCCGTGTACAACGCGAGGGTGGACCCCGCCGGCAACTCGACGCTGTGCTCCTCGTACTCGTACGGCAGCGGGACCCCCAGCATGATCCCCGGCTTCGCCTCCAGCACCCGCACCCCACCGCCGGGGTCGCGGGCGACGGCGGGCGGATGCCCGGCGGCGGCCCACACCACCCCGGGCTCACCGGGCGTGACCCGGGCGATGGCGCAGGTCGCGTACAGCTCCGGTTCCTGGTGGCGGAGCATCCGGTGCAGCAGGGTGAGGATCCGCGCCGGACCGTTGCCCTCGACGGCGTAGGCGCGCAGCGCGGTGCGCAGCTGGCCCATGATGACCGCCGCGCGCAGCCCGTGCCCCGTCACGTCCCCTATCACCGCCAGCACACTGCCGTCCGGCTGCGGAAAGGCGTCGTACCAGTCGCCGCCGATGTTCAGCCCGTGCGTCGCCGGCAGATAGCGTGCGGCCAGCGCCAGCCCCGGGGTGGTGGGCAGTTCGGTCAGCTGGGCCCGTTGCAGAGCCTCGGCGACGTCCCGGTGCTGCTCGTACTGGCGGGCGTTGTCCAGGGCGATGCCCGCCCGGCGGGCCAGCTCCAGCAGCATCACGGTCGTGTCCGGGTCGAAGCGCTCGCCGGGCGCGGCCAGGGTCAGCACACCCTGCACCGTGCGCGCGCCCAGCGGCAGACACAGCAGCGGCCGGTCCGGGAAGAGCGCCGAAGCCGGCAGGTCGTCCACGCCCGGGAGTTCACCGAGGTGGGGGCTCGCGTGCTGGGGACGGCCGGTGCGTGCCGCCGTCACCGTGGCCGCCGCCCGGCCGCCCGGCGGGGTCTGCTCGTCGTCCGCGAGCCACACGTCGACGTGCCGGGCGTACTCCGGGACCAGCAGCTCGGGCAGCCGGCGCAGGATGTCCTCGTGGTCGAGGGAGGCGTTGAGGACGGCGCTCGCGTTGGCCAGGAAGGTCAGCAGCCGGCGGGCCTTCTCCGCCTCCGCGCGCGCCGCCCGCTCGGCGTCGAGGAGTTCACGCTGTGCCAGCGCCGCCGCCTCCAGCTCGGCGTGCAGCGCCAGCACACCCTGGTTGGTCTGGTGCAGCTCCTCCCGGTGCAGCCGCAGCAGCTCCTCCGTCTCGGCCAGGCTCGCCAGCAGGGCGGCGGCGTCCTCGTCGGCGCCCAGCAGCGCCTCGGCGAGCGAGGCGTCGGCCGGGGCGGGGAGCGGGCCGGGCACGGGGGAGGGGCAGTCCAGCGTGTGCTGCCAGGGCTCCGGCCCGCCGAGGGCGAGACGCAGCCGGCCGTCGGTCTCGGCGGTCACGGTCAGTTCCGTGCCGCCCGCGTCGAGGGCGCCGCGCAACCGGGGACCGAGGTCGGTCAGGAAGCGGGCGCGGTCGAGCGCGGGTACCCCGGCGTCCGCGGCGAGCCGCGCGAGCAGGGCACGGGCGCGGGCCGCGTCGGCCGCGGAGGCGATGGTCCAGTTCTCGGTGGTGGCTGTCATGGGTGCCGGTCCGGCGGTCGGGGGGCCAGTACGGCCACGCTGGTGTCGTCGCGTACGGGGCGGGCGGGGCTGCCCGCGTCGCGCAGGATCGCCGCGGCCACCACCGACGGGTCGTGGGCGAGCAGCCGGGGGTCCTGCGGCGGCGTCCAGCGGCTGGGCAGCCCGTCGCTGTGCATGACGAGCAGACTGTCCCGCTGCCACGGCACCCGGCGTACGGGGACGTGCCCCGGGAAGTACGCACCGACGATCCCCGGATGGGAGACGAGGGACGTCCAGGAGTCCCCGGTGCGTACCCGGGCTTCCACGTTGCCCACTCCGGCGAGGCTGAGTTCCGCCCGTTCCGTGTCCACCTGGGCCACCGTGACCGCCGCGCCCCGGGTCGGCCGCAGCGCGGTGTGCAGCCGGCGCAGGATCTCCGCGGGCGGCAGATGAGCGGTGCGGTGCAGCTCCGCCACCGCCGCGGCCGAGGCGTGCGCGGCCTTCGGGCCGTGCCCGAGGCCGTCCGCGAGCAGCAGCGTCAGCAGCCCCCCGGAGCGGGCCCAGGTCCAGGCGTCACCGCACTGCTCGGCCTGGCCGAGGGCGACGGCGATCCCGCCCGCGGGCAGCTGTGCCGTACGTGCCCCGCGCTCGCCGGGCTCCGGGTCCACCCGGGCCGTCGCCACCGTCCCCCGGCCCGGCACGCTGTACAGATGGAAGGCGCCGGCACTGCGCCGGCAGCTGCCCAGGCCCGCGCCGAGCGAGCCGGGGGCGGTGGAGTGTCCGTCCCGCAGCGCGGCGTCCACGTCGGCGATGCCTGGCCCGTTGTCCAGCGAGAACAGCTGCACGGACCGGCCGGCTCCGCCCTCCGCGGGCGCCACGAGGTTCGCCACCATACGGCCCCCGCCGGCGTGCTTGAGCAGGTTGGTGGCCAGCTCGGTGGCGACCAGCTCCGCGATCGCCGTGCGTGGCGGAGCCAGTCCCGCCGCGGCGCACGCCTCCCGGGCCGCGATCCGGACGTCCCGGACCCGGGTGGAGTCGTGCACCGGGATCTCCCATACCCGGCTCATGCCACCCCCGGACGCGAGGCGGGCATCTGGGTCACCCAGGCGACGGCCGTGACGGTCGTGCCCCGGCCGGGCTCGGTGTCGACGCTGAACTCCTGCACCAGCCGTCTGGCACCGCTCAGCCCGAGTCCCAGGCCGCCGCCGGAGGTGTAGCCGTCGGTCATGGCCAGCTCCAGGTCGCGGATGCCGGGCCCGCTGTCGATGAAGCGCATCCGCAGACCGCGGGCACGGCCGTTGTCCAGCGGTGTGATCTCGACCTGCCCGCCGCCGCCGTGCACCAGCGTGTTGCGGGCCAGCTCACTGGCCGCCGTCACCAGTTTGGTCTGCTGCACCAGATTGAAACCGAGCCCCGCCGCACACTGCCGCACCTCCTGGCGGACCCAGGCCAGATCCGCGTCCGAGCCGATGGGCAGGCTCGTCGCGGACGCCTGGCCGGACCCCTGCATCAGCTCCCCCTCTGGGACAGCAGTTCCATGGCGCGGTCCACGTCGAGCGCGGTGACCAGGCCGGGCAGCGTGAGGCCCAGCTCGACCAGGGTGATCGCCACCGCGGGGCGCATCCCGGCCAGCACCGTACGGGCCGCGAGCAGCCGGGCCGTGGAGGCGATCTCCGCGAGCACCCGGCCGAGGAACGAGTCGACGATGTCCACCCCGGAGATGTCGATCACCACACCGGTCACCCGACTGGTCGAGATACGGCTGGTGATGTCGTGCTGCAGCTGCTCGGCCATGCCGTCGTGCAGCTCCCCCTGCAGGGAGACCAGCAGGACGTCGCCCAGGGCGAGCACCGGGACCTGGGACGCCGGCTGACCGGGAGTGGACTGGATCACCGGGCACTCGCACCCGCGTCCGCGCGGGAGACCTCGATGCCCTGCCGGCTCAGCGCGTAGGCGAGCGCGTCGGCGAGCGAGGACCGGGTGAGCACCGAGCCCAGGTCGATGCCGAGCTGCACGATGGTCTGCGCGATGGCCGGGCGGATGCCGGAGACGATGCACTCGGCGCCCATCAGGCGGGCCGCGGCGACCGTCTTCATCAGGTGCTGCGCGACGAGCGAGTCCACCGTCGGCACCCCGGTGATGTCCAGGATCGCGTACCGGGCCCGTTGCTCGACGATGGCCTCCAGCAGCGACTCCATCACGACCTGGCTGCGCGCGCTGTCCAGCATCCCGATCAGCGGCACGGCGACCGTGCCCTCCCACAGCTTGATGACGGGCGTGGCCACCTCGAGCAGCTGCTGCCGCTGCCGCTCGATCAGCTCCGCGTTCGCGTTCAGCGCCGTCTCCATCACCACCAGGCGCAGGGTGCCCATCAGCAGGGTCAGCGCCAGTGCGCATTCCTGGGCCCGCGGGGCCGCCGGGTCGGCGAACTCCTCGCGCAGCAGGTCGACCACGGGTACGCGCAGGACGGCCACCTCGTCGGCGATCTGGGCCGGCGTGGAGCCGCTGCGGGACCGGGTCGCGGTCATGCGCCCGAGCTGGTCGCGTACGGAAGCGAAGCCGGGCGCCTCGATGTCCTCCAGCCGTCCGCTGACGGCCACTTCGGACAGCGCCTCCACCACGGCCTTGCACGCCTCGACCGCCTCGTCGCGGGAGACGGTGAAGACCGTGCGGAACAGGGGTGCGTCGGCCCAGCGCTGGGCGATCTGCTCCTTGCGCCGTTCCAGGAAGGTACTCACCACCTGCGGCGCCGACTCGGCCGCGTCCTGCTCGGGCACTGTCATCCTCTCCTCTCGCGCACCCGGGTGCGCCGATCGGCCGGCTTCCCCGGGCCGATCATCGTCGACCGCCCACCGTAACTTCCGGCGCCCGACCTGGCCAATCCCGCTCGATTCGCCCCGCCGGAGCCCCAAGGACCTTGAAAGGAAAGGTGGTTGGGGTTCTCGGGGGATGCCGGGCGGGGCGGTGACAGGGCCGGGCCCCGGAGCCGGTCCCGCGTCACCGGGTACGCCCGCGAAGGGCTCGCGCCGGGGCCGGTACCCGGGCTCGGTCCGGTACCCGGGCTCGTTCCGGGGGCCGTGGGCGCGTCCGGGAGCCCGAGGCGCCGGGTGCCGTACGGAAGGCCGCGCACGAACCGGAGAGGCCGGCCGGACCACGGGGTGGTCCGCGGTGCCATGGCTCCCGGCACCGTGGTCCGCGTGGTGGTGGTCCGACTGACCGTGTTCCGCCTCGCCGTGGTCCGGCTGGCCGTGGTCCGACGCGGCGTGGTCCCACTGGCCGTGGTCCGCCTCGCCGTGGTTCGACTGGCCGTGGTCCGACTGGCCGTGGTTCGACTGGCCGTGGTTCGACTGGCCGTGGTCCGACGCGGCGTGGTCCGGCTCGCCGTGGTCCGACGCGGCGTGGTCCCACTGGCCGTGGTCCGCCTCGCCGTGGCCCGAAGCGCCGTGGCCCGCCGTGCCGTGGCCGGACGTGGCGTGGCCCGGCGGCGGGCAGGGGCGGGCGACGGGGCCGCCGTCGGCCGCCGGCTCCCCCGGGTCTGCTTCCCGCCCACGTCGACTCGGCTCCTTGGGTGCGTTCGAACGGTGCCGGCCTGGCGGTGTGCGCCGCCGGGCCGGTGTCGGTCAGGCGCCTACCCCGAAACCGGCGGGACTCTCCTCGCTGTTACGGACATCACCCTCGCGTGCGACCGGCCCGGGTCCGCCGGCCGGTGACGCGCACGTCAGTCGCGCGCCGCCGCCGCGACCTCCCGGCCGGCCGGGACCGGCTCCGGCGGCACGACCGGCCGGCGGCGGCGCAGCAGCAGTCGCCGCGCCGGGCGCTCCACCGCCTCGTACAGCACCCAGGACAGGCCGAGCGACACGCAGAACACGGCCGTGGTGACGGCCACGCCCGGCAGAGCGCCGAAGTGCGGCTTCGTACCGAGCAGGGAGGTCGAGGCGCGCAGCACCAGAAGATGGATCATGTAGAAGGCGAACGACAGCTCCCCGAGCCGCACCACGGGCCTGCGCCGCCACAGGGACGGCAGCCCGTGCAGGTCCGCCACCGCCGCCGCCGGGATGAGCAGGGCGAACCCGGTGATGGTGCACACGGTGGCGGGATAGCCGCCGTGCGTGGCCTGCGGGACCAGGAAGTAGCCGATGACGGCCAGGGCGAGCGACGCCTCCAGGCCGGGGCCGCGCCAGCGCCCGAGCAGCACCAGGCGGGCGGTGACCGCGCCCAGCACGAACTCGGGCAGCCGCGCGGCCGGGAACGAGTAGATCGACTGGGACCACCAGTGGTGGGCGTCCGCCCGGGCCAGCACCAGGAGCGCCACCACAGCGAGCGCGCCCAGGGCGGTGCAGCCGCGTGCGCCCAGCCGGCGCAGCAGCAGGATCAGCAGCGGGAAGGAGGCGTAGAAGAACGCCTCGCAGGCCAGGGACCAGCTCACCGGGTTCAGCGTCTGCCACCACGGATGCCACCAGGAGTGCAGCAGCAGCGCGTTCGCCAGGGCCTGCTTCGGTGTCGGCTGTGCCTGCTGCGTGAGCGTGTACGCCATGACGAACGCGACGGCGAGGGTGACCAGGTGCACCGGGTAGATCCGCGCGACACGCCGCCACCAGAAGGCGAGCACCCGGTCGCGGGGCCGCGCCGACCAGGTCAGCACGAATCCGGACAGCACGAAGAAGAAGGACACCCCGGTGGCGCCTGGAGCGAAGGCCCAGGACACCAGGCGGCCAGCCTCGCCGCCGAAGTACCCGAAGTTGGTCACGTGCAGGCCGAACACCAACAGCGCCGCCATCCAGCGCAGTCCGGTGAGAGACGGCAGGGAGGGGAGGGCGCCCGGTGGGGAGGACCCGGCGGTCGCCGCGCCGGTCGGGGCGGCCGGCGTCCGGAGGGCCCGGGTCGTCGCCGTGGTCATCAAATCACCTGCTGCTGGAGGTTCGCGTGGGGCATGAAGGGGAATGTTGCCCGTTCACCCCTGGTTCATCACGTCGAATGGCAAACATCACACCGCTGCCGAACGACGGGCCGCCCGCCCTGCCACCGACGGCGGGCGCGGGCGCATCCGCACGAGTGACGGCTCCTCGGAAGACCGGCACCGCGCTTCGGCCGGCGGCACCGCGATGTGGGGTGGGGGACGGCTGTGGACGGGCGGGAAGCGGTGCGGAGCAGCGGAAAAGGGCAAGGGAGTTTGGTCCGGCCGGGGGGCCGGGGGCATCGGGATCTCCGGCGGCCGGTGCCTGTCAGGCGGCCGCCCCCGGCCGGCCCAGGGCCTTGATCAGCTGATCCCGGGTCATCTTCGAGCGGCCCGGCACACCGGCGGCGGCCGCCCGTTCGTACAGCTCGGCCTTCGACAGGGCGGCCAGGTCGTCGGTCCGCCGACGGCGCGGGGACTTCTCCCGGGCCGGGGCGTCTTTCC
>NZ_JBEZBT010000051.1:0-33077 GCF_040647235.1 Streptomyces sp. NPDC042638 | reverse complement strand
GGTCCGAGGCCTCTTTCCGGTCCGAGGCCTCTTTCCGGTCCGAGGCCTCTTTCCGGTCCGAGGCCTCTTTCCGACCCGGGGTGCCTTTCCGGGCCGGGGTCCGATTCCGGCCGGCGGGCTGTTTCCCGCCGCCGCCCTCGCCACCCCGCGACCGGCTCTGTTCGACGCTGCGGCTGAGCACCTCCATGAGGTCGATGACGTTGGTCGCCTCCGGCGGCTCCGCCTCGCCGACGACCTCCTCGCCCCCGCGCTTCGCCGCGACGAGCCGCTTGACGCGCTCCTCATAGGTGTCGCGGTAGTCACCGGGGTCCCAGTCGACGGTCAGCGCGTCGATCAACTGCTCGGCGGCCCGCAGCTCCTTGCTGCCGGACGTCGTGCGCCGCGGCAGCCCGGGCACCACGTCCGCGGGGTCGCGGACCTCGTCGGCCCAGTGCAGCGTGTGCAGGACGAGGACGCCCGGCTGCGCGCGCAACGCGGTCAGGTACTCCTTGCCGTGCATGGTCAGCGTGCCGATCCCGGCCTTGTCCGAGCGGTCGAGGGCCGCCCGCATCAGCTCGTACACCTTCTCGTACTCCTTGCCGCGCGGGCCGACGTAGTACGCGCGGGCGAAGTAGACGGGCTCCACCTGGCGGAGATCGACGAACCCGGCCACGTCGATCACCTTCGACCGCCCCGGGGCGATCTCCTCCAGCTCCTCCGGTTCCACGACGACGTACTCGCCCTCGTCCAGCTCGTAACCCTTGACGATCTTGTCGGTGTCGACCTCCTTGCCGGTGCGCTCGTTGACCCGCTTGTTACGGATCCGGTCCGAGGTGCCGCGCTGCAACTGGTGGAAGTGCACGGTGTGGTCCTCGGTGGCCGTGTACAGCCCCACGGGCAGGGTGACCAGCCCGAAGGTCAGGACACCGGTCCAGACAGGTCTCGCCATGGCTCCTCGTCTCCGCTCCCGTGGCTAGCCCGCGGCCGGCCGTTCCACCTGTGCGGCGGCCGTTTCGGCCCGGCGCCGGGCCTCCCGCGCGGCGCGGGCGGCCTGTCGTGCCCGTTCCCTCGCGTCCTGGACACCGGCCCGTGCCCGCCGCTGCTCCTCCTCCGCCTGCCGCAGCCGCTCCCGCAGCTCACCGACCCGCTCGTCCGCCTCGGCCGACCGGGCGACGGCCCCGTCCACCGCCCGCGCGGCGGCGTCGGCGTCCTGCGCACGGGCGCGCAGCTCACGCTCGGCCTCGCGGGCCTTCCGCCGGGCCTCCGCGAGGTGCCGGCGGCGCTCCGCGTCCGCTCCGCGGTCCTTGCCCCGGGGCGGTTTCCCCTTTTCGGGCGCGGCGGGAGCGGGGCGGCTGGCGAGCCGGGCCGCGTCGGCCGCAGGAAAGCCGGCCGTCGAGACCAGCGGCTTGACGAGCCGGCCCGCCGCCCACTCCCGCGCGGCCCGCGGATCGGCGAGCACGGCGTGCAGGGTCTCCTCCACCTCGCGCTGCACGCCCTCGCCCACCGCATGCCCCGCCCGCGCCGCCAGCTCCCGGGCCTGCCGGCCCAGGGCGCCGATCACCTCGTTCTGCCGCCGGGCCAGCTTGCGCAGCTGTTCCCCGTCCAGTTCGCGGTGCGCGCGGCGCAGCTGTTCGCCGAGACCGAGCAACGGCTGCACCTCCTCCGGCTTCCGGCGTACGAGCAGATTGCCGACCCACGCGGCCAGGCTCGGCCTGCGCAGCGCGCGGATCTCCCTGGCCAGGGACTGGTCACCGGCCTCTCGTGCGTCCCGGGCGTGACGGTCACGGGCTGCCACGAACTCCTCCGGCCGCAGGCCGTACAGCTCGTCGGCGACGGCGTCCAGGTCCACCAGCGTCCCTCCCGACGGCCACCACGGGGCGATAGTCCGAGTTTCTCACCAGGTGGTGGTCATGTGCCTTGTGCGGTGATTCGTCTGACGGGTCAGGTACGCGACCTTCGGCGCCGGTGCCTCGCCTTTCGGCGCCGGATCCCCGCCCTTCGGCCCCCTTCCGTAGACCCTTGGCGGACGGCGCAGCCCGGGCGCGCCCGGCAGGGTGACCGTATGCGGAAGACCAAGGGGATCAAGCGTGCGCAGTTCCTGACCGGCCTGGCCTCCGCGGGCCTTGCCGTGACCGTGCTGCCCGCGGGCCGGGCGGACGCCGCGCGGGGCCGCACCGGCCGGGGCGGACCGCGTCATCACGGGGTGGTGTACACCGTGGGTGAGGGAGAGACGCCGGGTACGGCCTTCAGCGCGGCCCGGATGCGGAAGGACATCCGCGCCATCCGCGACGAACTGCACGCCGACACCGTCGACGTGACGGGGGACGGCGTGGCCCGGCTCACGGTCACCGCCGGGGAGGCGGCCGAACAGGGGCTGCGCGTCTGGCTGCAGCCCACCCTCGGCGACGCCCCGGAGCGGGACATCCTGGACCACATGGCCGAGACGGGCCGGTTCGCGGAGCGGCTGCGCCGGCACGGCGCCGCCGTGGACTTCAGCGTGGGCTGCGAGTTCTGGCTGTTCGTGCCCGGGATCGTCCCCGGCGACACCGTCCTCGAACGCGTCCGGAACCTGCTCGACGGCACGGTGGACCACGACGCGATGCAGCGCCGCCTGGACCGCTTCACGGCGAAGGCCGCCGCGGTGGGCCGGTCCGTCTTCCACGGCCGGCTCGGCTACGCCGCCGCGCAGGACGACCGGGTCGACTGGCGCCTCTTCGACATCGTGGGCATCGACTACTACTCGTACTTCCCCCGCAGGGCCGACTACGTCAGGGAGCTGAGCCGCTACCTGCGCTGGGGCAAGCCGCTGGCCATCACCGAGTTCGGCACCTGCGCCTACGTCGGGGCGCCCCAGGCCGGCGGCATGGGCTGGGACGTCGTGGACTACGACAAGGAGCCCGAGGAGATCAAGGGCGACCTGGTCCGCAGCGAGCGCACCCAGGCGGCCTATCTCAGCCAACTCCTGGACGCCTTCTCCTCGGTGGACCTGTACGCGGCGATGGCCTTCGAGTTCGTGACCGCCGACGCCCCGCACCGTCCGGACGACCCGCGTCACGACCTCGACATGGCGAGCTACTCCCTCACCAAGACCATCAAGGACCGCCCGGACGACCCCGACTCCGACTGGCACTGGGAGCCGAAGGAGGCGTTCCACGCCCTGGCCCGCCGCTACCACGCCGCCCGGACCGGCCACCGGCGTTGACCTGGCCGCCGGCCCCCAGCGCACTCGTTGACCTGGCCGCCGGCCCCCGGCGCACCCGTTGACCCGGCCCCCGGCGCACCCCCTGACCCGGCCCCCGGCGCACCCCCTGACCCGGCCACCGCACATCCCCTGACCCGGCCACCGCACACCCGCTGACCCGGACGCGGTCTCCGCGCTCGCGGCGGGCGGGCGATGGTGGTGAGCCCGGGGCAGAGGGCGGGGCCGGGCTCGCGGTGCCTGCTCGGGGCCGGTGGCGGGGCCGGGCTCGCGGGGCCGGGCTCACCCGTCCGGAGGACCCTGCGGCTTGCCGCCCCGCCGGTGCCGCTCCGGGGACCGCATGATGCGGCCATGCCCCCGATCGCACCCGATCGCACCCGATCACTCCGGGTCGCTCCCGGCCCGCCCCCCTGCCGCGCCCGGTCCGGACGGGGCCGTGCGCGGGCGAACGCGACCGTGGACGCCCCGGCGGGCCAGGGAGCCGGCGCCGGGGTGGACGGCGGGTGACGGCACTCGGCCAGAATTGCACCGTTCGTTTTCTTGAACCCTTCGTGTTTGTGGGGGTAGGTTCGCCCCCATGACCGCCTCCCCGACACCGACCACCGCCGAGGAACTCCGCGGTGCCGGCCTGCGCGTGACGGCAGCCCGCGTCGCGCTGCTGGACACCGTCCGGGACGGCGACCACCTCGGCGTCGAGGCGATCGCCTCCGGAGTCCGCGATCGCGTAGGCCACATCTCCCTGCAAGCCGTCTACGAGGCCCTTCACGCGCTGACGGCCGCGGGGCTCGTGCGCCGTATCGAGCCGGCCGGCCACCCGGCCCGGTACGAGGGGCGTGTGGGCGACAACCACCACCACATCGTGTGCCGGTCCTGCGGTGCCGTCGCCGACGTCGACTGTGCCGTCGGCGACGCGCCCTGCCTGGCCGCCGCCGACGACCACGGCTTCACCATCGACGAGGCCGAGGTCGTCTACTGGGGCACCTGCCCCGACTGTTCCACCGGCCGCAGTTCCTGAGCACCGAGTTCCGCACAGTTCGGAAGGATTGCCATGACTGAGAACCACGACGCGATCGTCACAGATGCGAAGGCGGACGGGGGGAGCGGCGGCTGCCCCGTCGCGCACGACCGGGCCCTGCACCCGACCCAGGGCGGCGGCAACCGCCAGTGGTGGCCGGAGCGGCTCAACCTGAAGATCCTCGCCAAGAACCCCGCCGTGGCGAACCCGCTCGGCGAGGAGTTCGACTACGCCGAGGCCTTCCGGGCCCTCGACCTCGCGGCCGTGAAACGGGACATCGCCGAGGTGCTGACCACGTCGCAGGACTGGTGGCCCGCCGACTTCGGCAACTACGGCCCGCTGATGATCCGTATGGCCTGGCACAGCGCGGGCACCTACCGCATCAGCGACGGCCGCGGCGGTGCCGGTGCCGGACAGCAGCGCTTCGCCCCGCTCAACAGCTGGCCGGACAACGGCAACCTGGACAAGGCCCGCCGTCTGCTGTGGCCGGTCAAGAAGAAGTACGGCCAGAGCATCTCCTGGGCCGACCTGATGATCCTCACCGGCAACGTCGCCCTGGAGCAGATGGGCTTCAAGACGTTCGGCTTCGGCGGCGGCCGTGAGGACGTCTGGGAGCCGGAGGAGGACGTCTACTGGGGTCCCGAGACCACCTGGCTCGACGACCGGCGCTACACCGGCGACCGCGAGCTGGAGAACCCGCTCGGCGCCGTCCAGATGGGTCTGATCTACGTCAACCCGGAGGGCCCGAACGGCAACCCGGACCCGGTCGCCGCGGCCCGCGACATCCGCGAGACGTTCCGCCGCATGGCGATGAACGACGAGGAGACCGTCGCCCTGATCGCCGGCGGCCACACCTTCGGCAAGACCCACGGCGCCGGCCCGGCGGACCACGTCGGCGCCGACCCCGAGGCCGCCTCGATGGAGGAGCAGGGCCTGGGCTGGCGGAGCACCTACGGCACCGGCAAGGGCGGGGACGCCATCACGTCCGGCCTGGAGGTCACCTGGACCGCCACGCCGACCCAGTGGAGCAACGGCTTCTTCAAGAACCTCTTCGAGTACGAGTACGAGCTCACCCAGAGCCCGGCCGGCGCCCACCAGTGGGTGGCCAAGGACGCCCCCGAGATCGTCCCCGACGCGCACGACCCGGCGAAGAAGCACCGCCCGACGATGCTCACCACCGACCTGTCGCTGCGCTTCGACCCGATCTACGAGCCGATCTCCCGCCGGTTCTACGAGAACCCGGACCAGTTCGCGGACGCCTTCGCCCGCGCCTGGTACAAGCTCACCCACCGCGACATGGGCCCGAAGTCGCTCTACCTCGGCCCGGAGGTCCCCGAGGAGACGCTGCTGTGGCAGGACCCGCTGCCGGAGCGTGAGGGCGAGCTGATCGACGACGGCGACATCGCGACCCTGAAGACCAAGCTGCTCGAGTCCGGCCTCAGCGTGTCCCAGCTGGTCACCACCGCGTGGGCGTCCGCGTCCACCTTCCGCGGCAGCGACAGGCGCGGCGGCGCCAACGGTGCCCGCATCCGCCTGGCCCCGCAGCGCGGCTGGGAGGTCAACGAGCCCGACGCGCTGGCCCAGGTGCTGCGTGTCCTGGAAGGCGTCCAGCAGGACTTCAACGCCTCCGCCGGCGCCAAGAAGGTGTCCCTGGCCGACCTGATCGTCCTCGGCGGTGCCGCCGCCGTGGAGAAGGCCGCCAAGGAAGCCGGCTTCGAGGTCCGGGTGCCCTTCACCGCGGGCCGCGTGGACGCGACCGAGGAGCACACCGACGCCGAGTCCTTCGAGGCGCTGGAGCCGACCGCGGACGGCTTCCGCAACTACCTCGGCAAGGGCAACCGCCTGCCGGCCGAGTTCCTGCTGCTCGACCGGGCGAACCTGCTGGGCCTGAGCGCCCCCGAGACGACCGTCCTCGTCGGCGGCCTGCGCGTCCTCGGCGCCAACCACCAGCAGTCGCAGCTCGGTGTCCTCACCCGGACGCCCGGCGTCCTCACCAACGACTTCTTCGTCAACCTGCTCGACCTGGGTACGACGTGGAAGGCGACCTCCGAGGACCAGACCACGTTCGAGGGCCGCGACGCGGACACCGGTGAGGTGAAGTGGGCCGGCAGCCGTGCCGACCTGGTCTTCGGCTCCAACTCCGAGCTGCGCGCCGTCGCCGAGGTGTACGCCAGTGACGACGCGAAGGAGAAGTTCGTGAAGGACTTCGTCGCCGCGTGGACCAAGGTCATGGACGCCGACCGGTTCGACCTCGTCTGACCTGCCGGGCAGCACGTCCGGGTCCGCCCCGTGGGGCAGGCCCGGACGTGCTGCCTTCGGGCGGGTCGCTTCAGCGGCCGAGCACCGCCGCGCCCGCCTGCGCGTACCGCTCGTCCAGGTCGCCCGACGGAGCGCCCGCGACGCCGATCCCCGCGACCGGGGCGCCCTCGGCGGTCACCGGCGTGCCGCCGGCCAGGAAGAGGGTGCCCGGTATGTCCTTCAGGTTCGGCGCCTGCGCCAGCCGCCTGGCCAGCTCCGAGGTGGGGGCGTTCCAGGAGACCGCGGTGAACGCCTTGCGCTCCGCCGAGTCGTACGACTGCGGACCCGCTCCGTCCCCGCGCAGGGTGACCAGAGGGTTGCCGTTGCGGTCGACCACGGCCACCGACACCTGCCGGCCGTCCTTCTCGGCCGCCTCCACCGCGGCGCGCGCCGCCTTCGTGGCGGCGTCCAGGGTGAGGTGGGTGCTCCGGGTCAGCTCGCTGCCGCGGGCCGCCACGGGGGCGGCGGGCGTGGCGGGCGTGGCGGCCGTGGAGTCGGCGGCGCCGGCGGCGACCGTACCGACGACACCGGCGCCGACGACGGCCAGGGCGGCGCCGCCGGCGAGGACACGGGTACGGACGGACGGCTTCTTGCGGCTGGGCATGCTGGGGAACCTTCCATTGGAGCCGGGGCCGGGGGCGAAGTCGCTCCCGGTACCGATCGTGAGCCCCGCCGAGGCCGCGTCCCGTCGGCGGACCGGATGCCCGGGGGGTCAGCCGATCGGATGACCCCCCGGCGACGGCGCCTGGGCACAATGGAGGGTGTTTGCCCAGTTCAGCGCGGAGAAGAGGGAGGTGCCGACGGTGGCCGCAGCCGAGCGCGACGACACCCGCGCCCTCACGGTCGTCATGCACACGGCGTTCTTCGTGCTGCTGTCCGCGTCCGTCGCCCGCTACCTGGCCCGGCACGCCGACGGACCGCACACCCCCTGGGTGATCGCCCTGGCTGTGCTGCTGGCCGTGCTGTACGTCCTCGGCCCCGCCGTCGGCACCCGCCCCGCACCGCGCCGGCTGGGCTGGCTCGGCCTGGTCGTGGCCGCCTGGGCGCTGCTCGTCGTGCCGGCCCCGAGCTTCGCCTGGTGCGCGGTCCCGCTCTTCTACACCGGCCTGCGCACCCTTCCGCCGCGCGCCGCGGTGCCGCTGGTGGCGCTGCTGACGGCGCTCGCGGTGGCCGCCCAGCTCCGGCTCGCGGGCTGGCCCGATCCGAACGTGCTGCTCGCACCGCCGGCGGTGGCCGCCGTGGCCACCACCGTGTTCGTCGTGATGCAGCGCCAGGCGGCCCGCCGGGACGCCCTGATCGACGACCTGGTCCGCACCCGGCGCGAACTCGCCGCCACCGAGCGCCGCGAGGGGACCCTCGCCGAACGCGAGCGCCTCGCCCGGGAGATCCACGACACCCTCGCCCAGGGCCTGTCCAGCCAGCGCATGCTCCTCCAGGCGGCCGACCGCCTGTGGGACACCACGCCGGGCACCGCCCGGGACCACGTCCGTACCGCGGCGGCGATCGCCGAGCGCAGCCTCGCCGAGGCCCGCCGCTTCGTCCACGACCTCACCCCGGCCGACCTGGCCGAGGGAGGCGGCCTGCTCCGGGCACTGCACGCCGTCGCCGAGCGGGAGACGACACCCTCGCTCACCGTGCGGGTCCACTGCGAGGGCAGCCCGCCCGACCCGCTGCCCGCTCCCGTCGAGTCGGCCCTGCTGCGCATCGCCCAGGGCGCCCTCGCCAACGTCCGCGAACACGCGGCCGCCACGACCGCCGCCCTCACCCTGACCTGCCTGGACGACCAGATCGTCCTGGACGTCACGGACGACGGCCGCGGCTTCGGCCCACGGAGCCCGGCCGGACCCGGCACCGCCCCTTCCGCGGCCTCGGGCCCCGCGGCCGGAGCGGCCGAGCCGCGCGGTCACGGCCTGCCCGCCATCCGCGCCCGCCTGCGCCAGCTGGGCGGCACCCTCACCGTCGAGTCGGCGCCGGGCGAGGGCACGGCCCTGTCGGCGGCCGTCCCGCTGGAGCCGAGATGACCCACACCCCCGGGACGGCCGCGCGGACACCGGTGCGGATCCTCGTCTGCGACGACCACGCCGTCGTACGGGCCGGACTGCTGGCGCTCCTGCACAGCGCGCCGGACATCGAGGTCGTCGGCGAGGCCGGCACCGGCGAGGAGGCTCTCGCCCTGGCCCGCAAGACCGCCCCGGACGTCGTCCTGATGGATCTGCAGCTGGGCGAGGGCATCGACGGCGTCGAGACCACCCGCCGGCTGCGCGCCGCGCCGGGCGCCCCGCACGTCCTGGTCCTCACCACGTACGACACCGACGCCGACGTCACCCGCGCCATCGGGGCGGGCGCCACCGGGTATCTGCTGAAGGCCGAGCGGGCCGAGGACCTCTTCAGCGCGATCCACGCCGCCGCCCAGGGCCGCCCGGCACTCTCCCCGCCCGTCGCCGACCGCGTCATGTCCCGGCTGCGGAACCCGCGCCCCACCCTCACCCCTCGCGAACAGGAGATCCTCGCCCACCTCTCCCGCGGCCTCGCCAACCACGCCATCGCCCGCGCGCTGTACATCAGCGAAGCCACGGTCAAGACGCATCTGCGCCGCATCTACGACAAGCTCGGCGTCGACACCCGGGCCGGCGCGGTGGCGGTGGCCAAGGAACAGCGGCTGCTGCCCTGAGCCGCTCCGCCACGCCGGACGGTTTCCCTCAGCGGCTGCGCAACGCCTCGAACGCCTCCCGCCCCGCGACCCCGATCGCGAGGTCGATGTCCGGTGCCAGCCCGGCACGGCGGTCCGACCGGGTCAGCGCGGCCATCGCCACGCGATCCCCGCAGTCCGCCTCGACCACGCCGATCTCGTGCCGCAGGTGCAGGAACGTCCCGGTCTTCCCGCTCCACCGCAGGGTGTCCGCGCGCAGCTCGCTCGCCAGCCGCTGGGTGAAGACCTGGTGCCCCATCAGCCGGCGCAGCTCCGCGGTGGCCGGGGGTACGGCGATCTCGTCGCGCCACACACGCTCCAGCAGATCCACGAGCGCCGCGGCGGAGCCGGTGTTGGCGCATGCCGGGTCCAGGGTCTCGATGGTGTGCCGGCCCGTCCGCTCGTCCCGGACGGCCAGTTCCAGCGCGAGGGAGAAGTCGTTGCCGGCGGCGCCGGCCGCGCACTCGTACAGATGGTTCATCCGGTGCCGCACCCGGACCCCGTCGCATCCCCACGCGCGGAGCCGCGCGTCGACCTCCGCCACCGGTACCAGGCCGAACAGGGCGTCGGCGGCGGCGTTGTCGCTCACCGACAGCATCAGCAGCAGCAGATCGCCGACGGCCACGGTCGCCGGATGCCGGAAGGCGGCGAGCCCGGTGGGGCCGACGCTGCTCGTGCCCGGGTCGACGGTCACCGGGTGCGCCGCGTCGAGTTCTCCGCCCGCGATCCGGTCCAGCGCCACCAGGGCGAGCGGAACCTTCGCCACCGACGCGAGCGGCGTCGGCAGATCGACGTCGAAGCCCAGTTGCTCCCCGGTGTCGAGATTGCGGGCGAGGAAGGAGCCGCGGACTCCGAGTGCCGCCCAGTCGGCGGCGACGGCCTCGGCGACGTCCAGGAGGACACCGTGATCGCCGGTGCAGACCGGGCGGTGCTCCGCCGCCGCGCTCATCCGCGCGCCGCCAGCCGTGCGGGAACGTCGTCGCCCGCCGCCCCGGGTCCCGGTCCGCCGGACCGGCGCGGTACGGCGCCCGCGGCCGAGGCGATCGGCCCGGCCAGCCAGCCCGGCACGCCTTCCGTGCCGGTGCGGCCAGGGGATGCGCTCACGTCGTACCCCCGGTGCAGGGTCCGGTCGGCGAGGGCGGTCCAGTGCGCCCCGTGCTGCCGGGCGAACGGTTCCGCGCACAGCAGCAGCGCCCGCCCGGCCAGTGTCTCGGCGAGCGCGGTGGCCGCTTGCCCGGCCGGCCGGACGCGTCCCCCGGGCAGCCCGGCGCGCGCGGCGGCACGCGCCAGCCGGTCCTCGAGGCAGGGCACCTGATCCTCCGTCAGGAGCAGTACGGGAGACGGGGCGGTGTGGCCGGCGGCACGTCCCCGGCGCGGCCGGAGCTCCTCCAGGTGGACCGTACGCCGCGCGAGCCCGCTCCCCGTCGCGCCGGGCTCCGGCGCGGACGCCAGCCCCAACGGCGCGACATAGGCGGCCTGTTCCGGAGCGCACCGCACCAGCGCGTACCCGAGCGATCCGTCGGCCAGCCCGGATTTCCGCTCCGCGGGCGGCAGTTCCCGCATGCCGAGCGTGATCCCGTGCTCGGCGCCGGCCCGGATGGCCCTGGCCAGGCCCGCGGGGGAACAGTCCGCGGGCACTCCGACGGCGCGCACCCGTGACCGCCCGGCCGAACGGGCGGCCTGGCGCAGCCGCTGGGCACGGTCGAGCACGTCCCGCGCGTACGGGAGCAGCAGCACCCCCAGCTCGGTGGTCGCGGTCCGGCGCCGGGACCGGTCGAACAGCGCGCCGCCGAAGTGCTCCTCCAGCGTCTTGATACGGCGGCTGAGCAGCGGTTGGGCGATACCGAGCCGGTCGGCGGCCCGGGAGAAGCTCGCCTCGTCGGCCGTCGCGACGTACGCCTCCAGATGTGCCAGCAGATCCACCCTGCACTCATATCAATAAGGCATGGGACCTTCAAAGTTTCCTCTTGGACATGAGCGGGCCCCGGCTGTTTCGCTGTGCCGGTCGAAGATCGACGCAGACGACGGACGATCCGGGAGGACCTCGCCCATGACCAGCCCCGACCGCCCCACCCCGCTGCACCGCCGCGGCCTGATCAAGGCCGGTCTCGCGGTCACCGGCGCCGTCGTGACGGCGACGGCCCGCTCCGTCTCGGCCGCGACCGCGGCCCCGGGCGCCGGACCGCGCGCCGGACAGGCGGCGCCGACCGAGCTGGCCGAGCTGGAGCAGCGCTACGGCGCCCGGCTCGGCGTGTACGCGCGCAACGTCCGCACCGGGCGGACCGTGACCCACCGGGCGGGGGAGCGGTTCGCGATGTGCTCGACGTTCAAGGCGTTCGCCGCGGCAGCGGTCCTGCGCGACCGGGCCGGCTGCGCGCCGCTGAACCGGGTGGTCCAGTACCCGCCGCTCGACCTCCTGCCCAACTCGCCGCGCACGAAGGAGAACCAGCCCACCGGCATGACCGTGGCCGACCTGTGCGCGGCGGCGATCCAGTACAGCGACAACGCGGCCGGCAACCTGCTGCTCCGAGAGATCGGCGGGCCGGCCGGGCTCACCCGCTTCCACCGGTCGCTCGGGGACGAGGTGAGCCGGCTCGACCGGTGGGAGCCGGAGCTGAACACCGCGATCCCGGGCGACCCGCGCGACACCACGACCCCGGAGGCCGTCGCGGCGAGCCTGGAGCACGTGACTCTCGGCCGGGCCCTGGCCTCCGCCGACCGGGAGCGGCTGGTCACCTGGCTGAAGGGCAACACGACCAGCGCGGCACGGTTCCGTGCGGGACTGCCGCGGGACTGGGTCGTGGCGGACAAGACCGGCACGGGCTCGTACGCGACGGCGAACGACATCGGCGTGGCCTGGACGACCCGGGGCACCCCGGTCGTCCTGGCCGTCCTGTCCACCAGGACCGCGCAGGACGCCCCGGTGGACGAGAAGCTGATCGAAGAGGCGGTGCGCATCATGGCCCGTGCCGTCGCCCCCGGCGAATAGCCGCTGTCGGCGGGCGAAGGGCGGGGTCCCGGTCCCGGGAGGGCCGGGACCCCGCTTCCCGTGGTGCCGGGCCTCAGCCGAAGAGCGCGTCGTCGACGTTGTCCACGCCGGCACACCACTTGACCTGCGACGACGTAACCCGCCTGGAACGCCGTCCGGAACGCCGAGGCGCGGAGAGGCGCGGGCGAGCCCCGTGCGGCGCCGACCGGCCGGGCCGTTCGGCACGGTGCCCGTGCCGCGGGCGCGTCCGGCCGTGCGCGGGGTCGCCCGGAGGTGCCCTGCCACCCGGGCGGGCGGTGTGCTCGAACCGGGTGCGGTGACGCCGCCTCAGCCGACGTGGTCGTCCGGGCTCACCGGGTGCGCCTCCAGGTCCGCCGCGGCCAGCAGGTCGGCGATCAGCTCCGGCGATCCGCCGACGTAGGTGCTGACCAGGTCCACGTCGCCACCCAGACACCACGCGCGGTCCCTTGGCCACCACAGGTCGGGCAGTTCGGCGAACTCGTCGAGGGTCACCGGGGAGACGGCGTCGGCCAGCCGGCCGGCGAGCAGGACCTCGTCGCGGCCCGGCGTCTCGAACGTCGGGAACCGGTCCCAGTCCCAGCGGCCGTAGCCGTGCCACAGCCCGAACCAGCACTGCTCCGCGGTCCCGGTGTGCCGGGCCAGCACGGGCAGCAGGGACCGGGCGACGTCCGGCGGGGTCGGGCCCTCGCCGGGGTGCTCGTCCCACACACCGGGCAGGCCGAGATCGGAGCGGTTGGTGTAGTCCCGGTCCATTCCGATCACCTTGTGCCAGCGGCTGCCCGGCGTCACGCGCGTCCCATGGGCGGCGGCCACGGCCGACCAGCGCACCGGCCGGTCGCCGAGCCCGGCCGGGTGCAGGATCCGTGCGTAGGCGGCGAAGCCCGGAGCGGCGACAGCCGCCACCGTGCCGAAGGCGGCCTGCCCCGGCCCGTGCCCGCCGGGCCAGTGGGCGGGGGAGAGGTCCTCGGCCTGCACCCGCAGCCGTCCGTACCACTCCGGCGCGGGCTCCCGGTCGACCGGGCGGAAGTCGTTCACGCCCACAGTGTGCCGGGTGCGCGCCGGGAACGGCCGACCGGGGCGGACCGGGACCGGGGCCCCGGCCCGCCCCTCGTCCTCAGGACTCCGTCGGCTGCTCGTGGCTGCCGTAGGGGCGGGTGATGATCTCCATGCCGTGTCCGGCCGGATCCGTGAAGTACACGCCGCGGCCGCCGTGGTGGTGGTTGATCTCGCCGGGCTCCCCGCCGTGCGGATCGGCGTAGTAGGTGATCCCGGCCTGCCGGATACGGGCGAAGGCCGCGTCGAACTCCTCGTCGGAGACGAGGAAGGCGTAGTGCTGCATGACGATCGACTCCGCCGGGACCGTGGCGAAGTCCAGGGTCACCCCGTTGCTCGTGGCGAGGGGGACGAACGGGCCCCACTCGGGGCCGGCCTCCAGCCCCAGGACGTGCGCCAGGAACGCGGCGGACTCGTGGTTGTCCCGGGCGTGGACGATGGTGTGGTTCAACTCGACTGACATGAGTGAAATGCCTCCGAGGGCGATCTCACGGGCACCTCCATGCCTCACCCGGCCGGTGACCGGCACGCGATGCCGTACCGCCATCCTACCGTCCCGGCCCCGCCGGCCCCCGGTGTGTGACCTGGCCGCCGGTCACGGGTCCCAGTAGGAACGGAACAGAGAACCGGCGTAACTGTCAGAACTTCTGACAGGGCGTGCGTGGGGCTGTCAGGGTGGGCGGGTGAGTGATGACCCGACGATCGGTTTCCTGAAGGCGGACGTGGCGCGGTTCTGCGCCGGCCTGGATGAGCTGGCTCCGGCGATCCGGCTGCGGTTGGTCGTCCAGCTGCGTGCCGCGCTGGACGGTGATGGATGCGGCCCTGGATGAGGGGATGGCCGCGGCCAAGGCGGAGGGCTGGGGGCTGCGGCAGATCGGTGGCCAGGCGGGTCTGTCGCACGAGAAGGTCCGCTACCGGCTCGCCCAGCGCGCGGGCAGGGGCGAGCCGGCCGGGGGGACCTCCTAGATCGTGGTGGAGGCGGTTTCGGGCTTGGCGGTGGAGCGGAGCTGTCCGCCCTGGACCTCGACTGGCAGGGCGAAGCTGTAGCGGCCGTGGAAGTTGATGTGGGCGAACGCGGTGAGAGCCGGGCGACGTCCTCGTCACGGACGTGGATGCCCTCGGCCCGCATCTCTTCGATGATCTTCTGGTAGTAGACCGTGTTCCACAGGACGACGATGTTGAGCATCAGTCCCAGTGCCCCGAGCTGGTCTTCCTGCCCCTCCCTGTATGCCTGCCTGAGTTCACCCTTCTGCCCGTGGAAGATCTTCCGGGCGAGTTCGTGCCGGGATTCCTGCCGGTTGAGCTGCGTGTTGACCCTGCGCCGCAGGAGTTCGTCGGTGAAGTACGAGGACAGGTAGGCACTGCGGTCCAGGCGGCCGAGTTGCATGACGGCCTTGCCGGTCGGGGTGGGCTTGCCGCCCGGGGCGAGGACACGCAGGGCCTCGGAGGCTTTGATGGTGCCCGAGTGCAGGGAGCCGGCCAAGCGGAGCATCTCGTCCCAGTGCGCGGTGATCTGCTTGAGGTTGACCTTGTCACGGGTGACGGGGTTGAGCGGGCCGTAGTCGGCGTCCGGGTCGGCGCGGTAGAGGGTGGCGCTGCCGACGTCGGCCAGGCGTGGGGAGAACTGGTAGCCCATAAGGCGGAAGAGCCCGAAGACGATCTCGCTGGCGCCGTGGGTGTCGGAGGTGACCTCGACCGGCCGCAGGGCGGTCTCCTGTTCCAGCAGGCCGTCGAGGATGTAGAAGGAATCGCGCTGGGTGCCGGGGATCAGAATGCCGTGCAGGCCGCTGAACTGGTCCGAGAGGAAGTTGTAGAACGTCACCCCGCGCCGGCGGGTGCCGAAGTACTTCGGATTCGGCCCAGAGTTGAGGGTGCGGATCGGGGTGATGAAGCGCAGCCCGTCGGCGGAGGCCAGCTCGCCGCCGCCCCACGCCTGCACCAGCGGCAGGCGCATGTGGTAGTCGACGAGGCGGGCGTTGGCCGCGGACAGGGTCTGGGCGCGGACGTAGTTCTGCTCGACCCAGAACAGCCGGTCGCGACTGAGGGCGTCGACGCCGTCGTGGACGATCGGCTCGATACCGACGTTGGTGGCCTCCGAGGTGAGGACCGCGGCCACGGACAGCTCAAGGTCGTCCATGCGGGAGTTGGCCTCGGAGACGTGGGTGAAGTCAGACAGGTAGGGCACCCAGGAGTTGACCTCCAGCACGATCTCGGGCAGGTCGACGGCGGGCATCCTGGCCTCGATCTCCTTGTTCAGCTCGACCAGGGAGGCGGGTTCGTCCAGGCGGTCCAGACCGGTGAGGATGATGCGGTCACGGCCTCCTTGCTGCTCGATACGTACGGCGGGGTTGGCGGCCAGGCCGTCGGCGAACTCCCGGTGGGCGCGGTCGAGCCGGTCGGTCCACGTCTTGAGGATCTTGTCGGGTTTCGGGTCGAGGTCGAGTTCCTCGCAGACCCTGGTACGGGCCGCCTCCCATGCCGCGTCTTTCAGCAGGCGGGCGTTGGGGTCGCCCCACTTGCGCAGGCCCGGCACGAACACCTCGTGCCGGTGCAGCGCGGACCGTAGGGCCTCGGTGGAGGCGACGATCAGCGCGCGCTTCTCGACGCTGCCCACGGGCATCGGCGGGGGTGGGAAGACTAGGCGCCGCCAGGCGGAGGTGAGGACCTTGGCGGGGACTTCCCATGCCTGGACGGGGCGGCGCCGGCCCTTGAGGGACTTCACGAAGTCGATGGCCTCCAGGACCGGCTCGCCGGCCGGGCTCGCCTCGAACGTGAACGTCTTGAGCAGGCCTGGCAGGAAGCGGGCGATGGTGTTGTAGCGGGCGGCGAGCATCTGCTCGGCGCCGTCGTCGGGCTGCTGGGCCAGCAGCTTGACGGTGTCGGCCGCCGCATGGACGGGGCCGACGTCCATAGCGTCGAGCGTGGCGCGCAGATCGCCCTCGGGGTCGGCGGCGGTGGCGCAGATGGCGAGCCAGGCACCCCGCAGTTCGATCGCGGCCGCGTCCAGGTCCTTGAGGGTGCGCAGCCTCTGCTTGGTCATCTTGGCGGCCGAGCTGCGGATGATGTCGCCCATGACCAGGTCGAAGACCTCGATGGCCTCGTCGGCGGCGAGCTGCGGCATCACCGCGGCGAACGCGACCAGGGTGGCCAGGCGCCGGTTTCCGCGCAGGTCGGAGACGGCCTGGGCGCGGGCGGCCTTGGCGAACCGCACCAGGGCCTGGATCCGGCCCGGTGGTATCGCGTCCAGGTCCCACGAGTGGCCGCCGAAGGCGCGCAGGGATTCGTAGCGTTCCAGGGCCTTGCCCACCCCGCGCGCGGAGATGTCGCGAGGGGAGCGGCGCAGCCGGTCCAGCTCCGACAGGCGCTTGCCCGCGGGGACGACGACCAGCTGCTGCAACCGTTCGGCCTGCCCGGCGGTCGGGGCCGCGGCCAGCGTCGCCCACAGGCGCTGCTCGGCCCGTTCGCGGGTGCCGGAGACCAGCCGTTCCAGCACGGTCACCCCGGGCAGTACCACCTTCTTGTCCACCAGGCGTTTGGTGGCGAGGTCGAACAGCAGGGTGGGGCGTTCGTTGCCGATCCAGGCGCGCTGGTAGAGCCAGCGGGCGAGCGTGAACCACTGGTCGAACTCGAACTTGGTGTACCCGTAGCCGGTGCGGATCTGCTCCTGGTGGTCCCAGCGGGCCTCGCTGCTGCCGTACCCGGCGAGCGCGGCCGGCTCCAGCCCGAGCTGCTCGGCGACGTAGGCAACCACGACGGCGGGGACGTCTTCGGGGTTGTTCAGGAAGGTGCCCAGGTACCGGATGGTTCCGAGCTGGACGGCCCAGCCGATCCGGTTCCTCGCGCCGCGGGCGGCCATCGTTCTGCGGCGCGCGGTCTGGTCCAGCAGAAAGGATCCGGCGAGCTGTCCCTCGTCCGGGTCCTCGGTGAAGTGGCCGAAGCGCCTGCGCTGTTCCTCGCTCAGAAAGTTGGTGGGCACCGCCCGCTCCTCCGATCGTCGGCGTGATTCGCGCGCGACAGTGCCAGGTAACCCGACGATGGGTGAGATGATCATTAATGTCAGCGCAGAGCGTCACTCCATGTGATAAATGGGGTGACCCGGGCGACAGCGTCCCCAGGCGGCGCCCCAGGTGTGCCGAGAGGCCCTCAAAGCGCAGCGGCACAGGCGGCCCTCGTCGAGGGCGGCAACGGCGCGCGCCACCCTGCTGCTCGACCCTGCGTGCACCGCGTCAGCGTTGGGGGATTCAGGAAGTTCGAGCCACCGCAAGGGCCTGACCTGGACTGACGACCCATTGAATCGAACAAAGATCTAATTCAGGGAACGGGCGTGCCGTACCTTTGGCGCGTGGCTGCGAGGTACGGCGAAATGCGCAGGCCCGCCTACGCCCCAAGGCGACATGATCGATCGACTGCGCTGGAGCACCTGTCGCATTCGGCCACCGGCAGCCAGCACCCCAGTCGGCACCGTCCCCACCCTGCAGGTCGGTTGTGCCCGAGCGGTGCAATTCCGCCGTTGCAGAGTCGGCAACCTGCGCCGGTATCACCGGCGCTTACGATGAGGCCAGGCGGCGCGCCGGGCCGCGTGTGGCGTGATCCACGGTTTTGCTGGCTGTGGGCAAGCGATTGCATTGCTGCCGCACCACTGGACAGCACATCCCTCCTAACGGTTGGAGAACAGCCAGTGTCACGTGGCAGATTCGCAAAGAGGATGGCAGCAGTCGGGATCAGCGCCGCCGCGCTCACCAGCGTGGTGGCGGCCGTGCCGGCCCAGGCCGCGCAGGCTCGCCCGGACACGGTGTACGCGGACTGCACCGTGGGTGACTACGGCAAGAACCACGACGGCGTGTGGATCTCCTGCGGCGACGTCGTGGGCGGTCAGGCCCGTGGCCGCGCCGACTGCAAGGCGGCTCCGGACATCTACACCGACTGGGTCGGCGCCTGGACCTACGCACAGAACGGCTTCTGCTGGTTCAGCATGCGCGGCGCCGTCATGGAGACCCGCGCGCACTGACCACTGAGCAAACCGGGGGATGCCGCGGAACGGTCCGCGGGTATGCAGCCGAAGACCCCGTGAGAGAGGTTGTCACCGAACGATGCGCACCGCGGTATCCACCCGGCCGGGAGCCGGAGGACCGGATGATCCGGTCCTCCGGCTCGAAGGCGTGCACAAGGTCTACGGCACCGGAGCCACGCGGCATGTGGCTCTGGACGCTGTGACGGTCGAGTTCCATGCGGCGAGCCTGACCGCGGTGGTGGGCCACAGCGGCTCGGGCAAGTCCACCCTGCTCAATGTCGCCGGCGGGCTGGAGCAGCCCAGTTCCGGAACCGTCGTCCTGGGCGGTCAGGAGCTGACCAGGATGGGGCCCGCCGAGCTGGCCCGCACCCGTGCGGGGCTGGTGGCCTATGTGTTCCAGGAGTACAACCTGATCCGCACCATGACGGTCCTGGAGAACGTGTGCCTGCCCCTGGAACTGTCCGGGACGGCACGCAAGGAGGCACGTCGGCAAGCGCTTGAGGCCCTTGAGCGGACCGGAGTCCCCAAGCACACCCGGAAGTTTCCCGACCAGTTATCCGGCGGTGAACAGCAGCGGGTCGCGATCGCTCGTGCGGTCGCCGACCACCGCCCGCTGGTACTGGCCGACGAGCCCACCGGCGCACTGGATTCCGCCAACGGCGAGCGCGTCATCTCACTGCTGCGGGACATCGCTGCCGGCGGCGTCGCCTGCGTGATCGCCACGCACAATCCCGAGGTCACCGAGGCGGCCGACCGGATCGTGCGTCTGCAGGACGGTCATATCGTGGAGGGCGGCGCGTGATCCGCAACCGGCATCGACGGCTGGCCTGGGTGCTCGGCTGGCGGCTCGCCAGCCGCAGCCGTCTGCGCACGCTCCTGGTCTGTCTGGCCATCGCCCTGCCCGTAGCGGCCGGGGCAGCGGTCGCCGCCGTGACAGCCACAGCCCGTATCTCGCTGCCGGAGGCCACCGCCGCGGCCTACGGCACGGCCGACGGGCGCATCACCACCCTGTCCGGGCAGCACAAGGGCGATGCCACCAGCCCGGGACGCCTCACCGCCCAGCTGAAGTCCCTGCTTCCCGCAGGCGCCCGCGTCACCTACGACACCGACGTACTTCAGCTCACCATCAGCGGAACCGGCGGGCAGCAGAGCACCGTCGACGGCCGCGCCGTCGACCTGGCCGACCCTCTCACCCGCGGCCTGTACCGCATCGACAAGGGCATCCCGTCCGCCAAAGACGGGACCATCGTCCTGTCAACTGCCCTGGCCCACGCCATCGGCGTCACCGAACCCGGCCGGCACGTCCGGATCGGCCGTACCGAGCTCACCGTGGCCGCACTCGTCTCCGACCGGTTCGACCTGAGCCACCGCCTGTTCGCCCTGCCTCCGGGCGGTCCGATGACGGCGGCCGCTCTGTCGCAGGCGAAGGACATGGGAAGTCCCCGGTGGTTCGTCGGCCTTCCCTCGGGAAAGACGCACCCGGAAGCGGGAAAGCTGCAGAACGCCGGATACGCCTACGTTCCCAGCAGTCAGGCCTCCGCGATCGCGGAGGAGAGCTCGGGTACCGACTCCACGGCGCTCCTGGTCGGCCTCGGGCTGCTGGCCGAGACCATCCTGCTGGTGACCGCCGCCTTCGCCGTCGTCGTCCGCAGTCAGCGCCGGCACATGGGCCTGCTCGCGGCGCTTGGCGCACCGCCGAAGGTGACGGGTGCCTTCTTCCGCACCCACGCGCTGTGTGTGGCGGGCATCGGCTCACTTGCCGGTGTGGCCGCCGGCCAGGCCGCGGCCCATCTGGCCGTGCCCACCCTGGCCGAACGGGCTGGGGCCGACTGGGGGCCGGTGGGCGGGGCATGGTCCACCTCGCTGGTCCTGGTCGCCGTCACGGTGGCGGTCACCGTCGCCGCCTCGACACTCCCGGCACGGGCGGCTCTGCGCGAAGACCCCACCGCGCTCCTCAAGGCGGTTCCGCCGGTGCACAACACCCGACGGCTGAGGCTGCGCACGGCCACGGTCGCCTCCTTGGTCCTGGCGACCGTGGCGGGTCTCGCCGCGACGGCAGTCGATGCCGGAGCCGCCACTGCGGTACTGGGCGTGATCGTCTTCACCGCCGGCATCACGGCCACGGCTATGGCCGTCTCATCCCTGGTGTCCCGGCGGGCCGGTACCGCCTATCTGGCTCTGCCTGCCGTGCTCCGGTCCGCGCTGCGTTCCCTCCTCGCCTTCCCCGTCCGCGCCGTCACGACCGTCATCGCCCTCGCAGTGGTCGCCGCGGTCTCCTCCACCGTGCTGGTCGCCTCGGCCTCGGTGGCACAGAAGCAGCGTGATGACTACCAGCCCTCGCTCCCCGGCAAGACCGCCCTGATCGTGGCCTCCCGTGCCCTGACCAATGCCGAACAGTCCGCGCTCAAGGACGCCACCGGAGCCACCGAGGTGTCCACCGGCTACCAGCGAGCAGCGGTTCCCCGTGACGGCAAACACGCGCCCGTCTCGCCCAAGACCGACTTCCTGTCCTGCATCGACTCAAGAGGCCTGCTGCAGTACGGCCACAACGACTGGCAGCCCTGTTCCGCAGTCTCCCGGTCGCAGATCCCCTTCCCCACCGTCGGCGTCGCCGACACAGCGGCAGCACAGACACTCTCCGGAGCTATGACGGACGAACAGCGCCAGCGCTACGAGAGCGGCCAGGCCGCCGTGGCCGTCACCCCGGCCGGACTGTCCGACCAGGTGTCGCTGGTCGCCATGGCCCGGGGAACACATGGGTTCACCCTGGAGAACACCGCCACCCTGCCACTGATCCGCCCGAAGCACGCCGACACCGACGAATACCAAGCCCTGCCCGCGGTCCTGGTCAGCCCGGCCGGAGCAAGAAAAGCGGGGATCATCCCGGTAGGACCCGAAACCTACCTGCTCCGTGACCGCACCAAGCCGAACCAAGGGAAGGTCACGCGAGCGCTCCCGGTGGACACACAGTCCGATTCGCAGGTCTCGGTCGAATCGGGCCCCCAGACGGCCGGCGCGGCCCAACGACTCCAGCCGGTCGTGGCAGCCGTCTCCGTACTGACCACGATGCTCATCGTCGCCGCGATGGCCAGTCTGTGGACCTCCGACCTGCGGGGCGAATACCGGATGCTCGGCGCTGTCGGCGCCACCACCGGATGGCGCCGACGCCTGGCTTCCTCCATGTCCGGGCTGCTGATCCTCGTTAGCTCCGTGACGGGAACACTCTGGGGCGTCGCCGCGTGTGCCGCATTCCTCACCGGAATGGGTACCGCTATCTCCGTCCCGGCTGGATGGCTGACCGTCACCGTCGCCGCTGCCATCGCCACCGCCGCCGCCACGGGCGGCATTCTGGTTCCCCGCGCGGCCCGAGCACAACGACAAGCTTGAATGCCCCGGGAACTTCATGAGGGGGGTGCCGGAACGTTGTCACCAGCAGCAAACGAGGGGCGTCACGTCCGGCGACGTGCGGCGGGGTCGCGCTCGGCAACGTGTCGGGCGACTGCGTCAACACCGGGACGGGCGTACCGCTCCAGGGACCGGACGGAGGCGTGCCTGGAGCGTGCCAGCAGCATGGGGGTGGAGGTGCCGCCCTCCGCGTCGTGTGTCAGGGCGCTGTGGCGTAGCCGGTGCAGCGTGAAGCCGTCCAGGTCCTCGATGTCCTCGGGTGATGCGAGCGGGTTGGCCAGCAGCCGGGTGTTCTCCTCGAAGATCTCCTCGGCCCGGCGGTAGGAGAGCCGGGCACGACCTGTCTCGGGGCACACGTCGAGCGTCGGCGTCCCGTCCGGGGCCCGGCGGTCGGTGAGGAACAGCGGGCCGCGGGTGCGGCGGGCGATCAACCTGGGCAGCAGCTGGGCGGTGCCGGACTGCCAGTGAATCCACTCCGTCGCCCCGCCCTTGGCGGTGATCCTGCCGCGCTTGTCCTGCGGGTACAGGTCTTCCACGTTCAGGCACAGCACCTCGTCGGCGCGGGCCGCGGACTCGTAGAGCATCTTCCAGAACGTCTTTTCCCGCAGGGCGACGTCCAGGCGCCACAGGGCGGCGATCTGGTTCTCGGCGAGGGCCTTGGTGCGGTCCGGGGGTGCCGGCCGCCGCTCGATGCCGATCGTCGGATCGACTTCGATCCAGCCCTGTCGCTGCCACCAGCCGATCGCCTTGCGTGCGATGGACAGTTCCCGGTTGACGGTGTCGGCGTCCATCTCGTCCGCCCGTGCCGCCGCCAGTTCGGCCAGGGTCTCCGGCAGTGCCGGGTCGTCGATCGCGGTGACGGGGAAGGCGGGCGGCTTCGCGCCCCGGCGGGCGGGTCCGGTCGGCGCGGGTTCGCCGGCGAGCATCCATCCCCATGTCGTCAGCGAGATCCGGTAGATCCGTGCGGAGGACTTCGCGATGCCCGCGCCGGTGAGGTACCGCTCGACCGCCGCGGTGTACGACGAGGGCGGGGCGGACAGGGGTACGACCCGGGCGCGCGGGAGGCGGAGCGCGCCTCCCCTCCCAAGTTCGGTCACCGGTTCGATCGTCATGTCCGTCCCACCCATCCGGCACTGCCGCAGTAAATGCGTACACCTCGCCTGCGGCGGCCGGAGAACCCGCCGCAGGCCGCGAAGATCACCGTAGGGGCTCCGCCGCAGTAAATCCGGCATTTACTGCGGCATCAGCCTGACGAGCTGACTACTGCCATCCACCGCCCCGTTGGCCCGCGCCTGCAACCCGGGGTAAGGGCATCACACAGAGCTACTCGCCACTTTGCGGCAACATCGGGAGCGCACAGAGCTCCACTCACATCGCGTCAAGAGTTTTGACAGCTATGCCGGTTTCCTGCTCCGTTCCTACTGGGGCCCCGGTCACCGTCAACACCACGGGCGCCGCGACGAGTTCGTCGCCGGGCGCGTGCACGGGATCCACGGACAGCGCGGTCAGGTCGGCCCGGCGGCCGGGCGCGATCCGGCCGGCGACGGCGGCCTCCCCGGCGGCCGCCGCGGCATGGCTGGTGCAGCCCTCCAGCGCCTGCAACGGCGTGAGCCCCGGCCGGTGCGCCGCGGCGCCCCTGGGCCTGCGGGCCGTCGCCAGTACGGTCCGCACGTCGTAGTGCGCGATGGGCCAGTCCGAGCCGAGGGCGACCGTGGCCCCGGCCTCCCGCAGATCCCGCAGCCGCCAGGCGCGGGCGGCCCGGTCACCGCCGAGCCGCCGTGACCACTCGTCGGTGCCGTCGTCGCGGGTGTAGCCGGTGTGCGGCGGCTGCAGGGAGGCCGCGACGCCCAGCTCCGCGAAACGCGGCAGGAGTTCGTCGGGTGCCGTCTCGATGTGCTCGATCCGGTGCGCGCCGTGCCCGCCCGGGCCCAGCGTGGCCACGGTGTCCAGGACATGCCGGACGGCGGCGTCCCCGATGGCGTGCGTGGCGGTGCGGACGCCGGCCGCGTGCAGGGCGCGGACGGCCCCGGCGTACGCCTGCGGGTCCGGCCAGAACGCGTCGGTGCCCTGCCCATGGCAGTCGGGATGCTCCAGCCAGGCCGTACCGCCCTCCACGGTGCCGTCCATGAAGAACTTGACCCCGCCCACGACCCAGTGGCGGCCGCCCCTGCCCTGCGCCTCGACCAGCTCGCGCAGGGCATCGGCGTCCGCGCCCGGCATGCACCAGGGCGCGAACCGCAGCCGCACCGGCAGCACCGTCTCCTCCGCCACCGACTCCACCAGCTCCAGGTCCCCGCCGTCCATGACGTGGGCGCCGGTCAGCCCGGTCGCGGCCATGGCCGACAGCAACTCCAGCAGCCGCGCCCTGCGTTCGCCGTACGAGGGCCGGGGTACGACCGGTGTCACCAGGTCCATCGCCGCGTGTTCGACCAGATGCCCGGTGGGCCGGCCCGAGGCGTCGCACACCACCTGGGCGCGCTGGTCGAAGGCGCGTGGCCCGGTCACCCCGGCGCCGGCCAGCGCCGCGCCGTTGGCGAGGGCGGAGTGGCCGTCGTACAGGCGCAGGAAGGCCGGGGTGTCCCCGAGGACGTCCGCCACCAGCTCGTGGTGGACGGGGCGGCCCTCGAACGCGTTGTGGTCCAGCCCGTAGCCCACGACCCAGCCGTCCACCCGCTCGGCACGGGCGAGCGCCGCACGCAGTCCGGCCAGGTCGGTCACGCCGGACAGGTCGGTGCCGGTCGCCATGTCCAGCCCCCACACCGGATGGCTGTGGGCGTCGACCAGGCCCGGTACGAGGTGTGCCCCGTGCAGCTCCACGACCTCGGTGCCGGGGCCGCGCCAGTCGCGTACGTCGTCCGCAGTCCCGACCGCGGTGACCGTCCCGTCGTGCACGGCGACGGCCGTGGCGGAGGGACGCTCGGGGTCGAGGGTGCGGACCTGGGCGCCGGTGAGAATCAGATCGGCAGCGGGCATGCCATGAACTCCTGTCGCTGAGGGGGTCATTCGGTGGGGTCGGTGCCGAAGCCGGCGTAGACGGCGGGGCGGCTGCGGCGCAGCCACCACGCCAGTGGCAGGCCGAGGAGGAAGACGGCGGGTGCCATGACGACGAGCAGCACGTTCACGGCCGGGGGCGCGGCGGTGAACAGGTCGATGTGGGCCACCACGAGCGCGATCGCGGTCGCCAGCAGGACGGTGGCGAGGGCCGGCGCCACCAGTGTGCGCAGGCTCCCCTCCGTGTGCCGCACCCGGCGGAAGTAGCGGGCGACGGCGATCGCGGCGAGCAGCTGGAGCAGCAACAGGCCGATCATTCCCGGGGTGTTCACCCACAGCAGCAGCTGCTGGTAGGGATCGGCGCCGGCGGCCCGGAAGGCGAGGACGACGACGGCGCCCAGGGCGGTCTGGGCGAGCCCGGCGACGTAGGGGGAGCGGTGCCGGGGGTGGACCCGGCCGAGCCGGCGCGGCAGCACGCCCTCCTCGGCCAGGGCGAGCGCATAGCGGTTGATGGCGTTGTGGAAGGCGAGCAGGGAGGCGATGACGCTGGTGACGATGAAGACGTGCATCAGATCGGCGGCCCAGCCGCCCACATAGGTGGTGATAGCGGTGAAGAAGAGGCCGGCCGGGTCCTGGCCGGCGGCCTGGACGACCCGGTCGTCGCCGAACGCCTGGACGGCGATCCAGACGACGAACGCGTAGAACAGGCCGAGGAATCCGACGGCCGCGTAGGTGGCGCGCGGGACCGTGCGTTCGGGGTCGCGGGCCTCGCGGCGGTAGATGACGGTCGATTCGAAGCCGGTGAACGCCGCGAACGCGAAGGCGAGGACGGCCGCCGTGCCGGGCACGAAGACATGGGCCGGGGCGAGGGAGGCCAGGGAGAGGCCGTGTGCGCCGCCGTGCGCCAGCACGCCGCCGGCGAGCAGGACGAGTATCCCGGTCTCGGCCACCAGCAGCACCCCGAGGACCTTCGCGCCGAAGTCGACCGACCGGTAGCCGCCGTAGCCGATCAGCACGAGACCGGCCAACGACACCGGCAGCCACGGCACATCGGTGCCGGACAGGGCGTGCAGGGTGTCGCGGCTGGTGGTGGCGAGGAGGCCGTAGACACCGGTCTCCATGCCGTTGTAGCCGACCAGGGCGAGCAGGGCGGCGCCGATGCCGACCGGGCGGCCGAGGCCGCGGGTGATGTAGGCGTAGAAGGCGCCGCCGCTGGTGACATGGCGGCTCATGGTGGTGAAGCCGACGGCGAAGACGGCGAGGGTCAGCCCGGCCAGGAGATAGCCGGCCGGCGCGCCGATGCCGCCCAGCAGGATGGCGAGCGGGGCGACCCCCGCCATGACGGTCAGGGGCGCGGCGGCGGAGACGACGAAGAAGGCGATGTCGGCGGTGCCGAGGGAGCCGGACCGGAGGGTGGCGCCGTCGGACGGCGCTTCCTCCTCAGGGGTTCGGCGGTGGTCACGGACATACGGGGGAGCCCTTCTGGCGGCGGAGGGGAGGGGGTCCCGGTGGCGGGGGAGCCGGGTGGCGCGGGCACGGCGGGCGCGGCCGGGTGGACCGTCCGGGCCGGCGTCCGAAGGGCGCGCGAGGGGATGGCGGCGCCCGGAGCCGTGAAACCTAAAGCCTTTCGGTTTCCGCAATGTAACCTGCCGTCGGGCATCCGGGAAGACCTCAGGGGGACGCTGACCATGGGACGGCCGCGCATACCGCTCCTCGACCGCGAGCGCATCACCACCACGGCACTCCGGCTCATCGACGAGACCGGTGACTTCAGCGTCCCGCGGATCGCCCGCCGGCTCGGCGTGCAGACCGGGTCCGTCTACCACCACGTGGACGGCCGGGACGGCATCGTGGAACTGCTGCGCGAGCGTGTCTGCGCGGCGATCGACCCGGCCACCTTGGACCGCACTCCGTGGGACGCGGCCGTCGAGGCGTGGGCGCGGTCCTACCGGGCCGCGTTCGCCGCGCATCCGCGCGTGATCCCGCTGCTGATGACCTCGCCCGTCCGCGCCCCCCGGGTCCTGGCACAGTACGAGCGCGCGGTGGTGCTGCTGCTCGACGCCGGCTTCGGACCGGCCGAGATCATGCCGCTGGTCATCGCCCTGGAGAACCTGGTGCTGGGCTCGGCCCTCGACCTCGCCGCCCCGGAGGCCATGTGGGAGCTGACGGACAGTACCCCGACCCCCCGCCTCGCCGAAGCGCTCGCCGCGGTGGGCGACGGCCGCGCCGACCGCGCCTTCGAGGTGGGGCTGACCGCCTTCCTGGACCACGCGCGGGCACTGCGCGCGGCCCGGAGCCGGTGACCGCGACCGGCGCGCAGGGGCCTGCGGCGGGCCGACGCAGTACGAGTTTCCCAGTACCGCCAGTAACATGATCACCTGTTCCCGGGTGTACCAGTCAGTCAACTCGGCGCCGTCCTCCCGACGCGCCCAGCCCGGAGAACTCCATGTCTTCTGTCAACGACGCGTTGGACAACGCGCGCTTCACCTACGAGCAGCACATGCGGACGTGCCGCCAGTGCCATGCGGACGCCGCGCCCTGTGCCGTGGCGAAGCATCTCCTGCGGATCTACAACCTCGCCCGCCGGGACCGGATGCGGGCCACGGGGCCGGACAACCCCACGGCCTGACCGGCACGGCGCTTTTGGCCCGTCGCGAGGAGGGAACCCGGTCGCCTGTCCTTTCCACCGAGCCACAGGAGGCCACCGTGACGGACCGGCACGGTGACCGGCCGAACCCGGTCACCCAGCACGCCCGCCCCGACTTCCCCTCTCAGGACCAGCCGCATCCGGGCTGGACCGGCCCGATGGACCCGCCGCCCGACCACGGCGAGGAGTCCTACCGCGGCGCCGGCCGTCTCGAGGGCCACAGGACCGTCGTCACGGGAGGGGACTCCGGCATCGGACGGGCGGTGGCCCTCGCCTTCGCCCGCGAGGGCGCCGACGTCCTCTTCACCCACCTCCCCGAGGAGACGGACGACGCCCGCGAGACCTCCCGGCTGGTGGAGGACGCGGGACGCAAGGCGGTCGCCGTGCCCTGCGACATCCGCGACGAGGACGACTGCCGGTCACTGGTCGAGCGCGCGCTCGCCGAGTTCGGCCGGATCGACGTCCTCGTGAACAACGCCGCCTACCAGATGTCCCAGCCGGACGGCATCGAGGCGATCACCACCGAGCAGTTCGACCGGGTGATGCGGACGAACCTGTACGGGATGTTCTGGCTGACCAAGTTCGCGCTGCCGCACATCCCGTCCGGGGGCTGCGTGATCAACTCCACGTCGGTCCAGGCGTACCACCCCAGCCCGCACCTGCTCGACTACGCGATGACCAAGGGCGCCATCGTCACCTTCACCAAGGGGCTGGCCCAGATGGTCGCGGAGCGCGGCATCCGGGTCAACGCGGTCGCTCCCGGGCCGGTGTGGACGCCGCTCATCCCCTCGACCATGCCCGACACCGCGGAGTTCGGTAAGCAGAGTCCCCTCGGCCGCCCGGCCCAGCCCGCGGAGATGGCTCCCGCCTACGTCTTCCTCGCCTCGCCCCAGGCGAGTTACATCACCGCGGAGATCCTCAACGCGACCGGCGGCACCCCGCTGCCCTGACCGGCGCGCCCGTACGGCGACCACCCCCCGCTGCGCTCGTACGGTGACCACCCCGCTGCCCACGCGCCCGTACGGTACGGCTCAGACGCCCGGGAACGGCGGATCGGCCTGGAGTTCCAGCAGCCACCGGGCGGTCTGCCCGGGCCCCGGCCCGGTGCCGGACGCGCCGGGGAACGTCCGGCCCCAGGCGGCGGCCCGGCTCAGGACGCTCAGCCGCCAGGCGAGCGCCGCCGCCCGCCGCAGCTGTGCCGGCGTGCGGCCGTCGCCCGTCCAGGGCTCCAGATAGGCGGCGAGCAGCCGCGGCAGCACCTGCGGCCCGTAGCGCTCGCAGGCGCGTTCGGCCGTGACGCGCAGGCTGCAGAACGGGTGGGACACGGCGGCGTCGCCCCAGTCGAAGAAGGTGAACCGGCCCGCCGCCGGCCGGAACAGCTGTCCGTCGTGCAGGTCGGCGTGGTCGAGGGTGTCCGGGACGCCGAGCGAGGCGAGTTCGGCGCACCAGTCCTCGAGCCGGGGCCGCAGGCCGTCCAGCCGGGCGCGCTCGTCCGGGCCGAGCGCGGTGTTCCCGGCGAGCAACCGGTCGAACAGCGCGGGCAGGCCGGGCGTGCGGGCGGCGGGCACACCCAGCCGTTCGATCTCGTCCGCCCGCCGGACCAGGTCGTACTGCATGCTCGCGTACTGGCGCAGCAGGGCCTCCCACTCCCGCGGCGGCACCCGCTCGCTGTCGAGTACGGCCCGGAACAGGTCGCCCCCGTCGGGGAAGAGCGCCCAGCCACGTGCCGCGTCGACGGCCAGCGGATGCAGTACGTGCTCCGGCACCCAGCGCGCCAGGGCGGCGGTCAGCGGGCCCTCGAACGCGCCGGCCGGCGGACTCGCCTTGAACCACACGGCCGGCCCGCCCGCGACGGGCACCCGCACCAGCACGGACCACGGCCGCAACCGCACCTCCAGGGCGCCGTCCGCCCGCAGGCCGTGCCCGGCGAGCCCGCCCGCCACCCAGTCGAGGGCAGCCGCACGCCAGGACTCCCGCTCCCACGGGGTCACCACGTCCGCGTACCGCCCCCGGTCCACGACCATCGGCCCGGTGTCTCGCATCGCCCCATTCCAGCATCACGCCCGAGGCACCGGCCAGCGGTTTTCCCCCGTTGGCGCTCGGGTGTCAGTCCTTCACCGCTCCGCCCGGCCCGGAGACGCACGTAGATCTGGGTGAAGACCTTGAAGTCCCAGATCGCCGACTGGACGGTGACGATGACCAGGAGGGGCCTGAGCATCGGCGTCAGCACCGAGCGCCAGATCCGCAACTGCGAGGCGCCGTCCAGGGCGGTGGCCTCCCGCACCTCGCCCGGCACGGGCACGGATGCCGGCGTGGCGGTGATCATCACGAACGGGAAGGAGCACCGCACCACTTCGAACAGGACCAGGAGGAAGGCACTGTAACGGCCGTACGTCCACGAGAAGTCGCCGAGTCCGGGCAGGCGGTCGACCGGCCCGAAGTCGGGGTCGAAGAGGAACGGCCAGACCGTCGAGCCGGTGATCGCCGGCGTCGCCCACGCTCCCAGCGCGGCCAGCAGCAGAGCCAGCCGCGGGACCGCGCGGACACGGGTGAGCAGCACGGCCGGCGCACAGCCCACGGCCAGCGTGCAGCCCACACAAGCCGCCGCGAAGCCGACCGTCGCCAGCAGCACCTGCCAGAACCGGTCGTCGGTGAGGAGTTCGGTGTAGTTGGCCAGGCCCCGGAATCTGGTCGGTGCGCCGCCGCTGACCTGGGCCCGGGTGCATTCCAGGACCGAGATGAGCCCCAGCTGTAGACGGGGTAGACCAGCAGCCCGCCGAGGACGGCGAGGGCCGGCGCGACGCCGTGGTGGTGTCACCCGGCGACACGGGATCCGCCTCAGGTCCGCAGGGTTCACCGTCATCGAAAGGCGAGGTCGCCGAGCTGGACGTCGTCTCAGCCGCAACGATGCCACATCGGTTGCCGCTGCTGTTCGACGCGGTCCCACTGATCCGAGGCCGGGCCGGCCACCCTCGCCGCAGATCCGGCTCGCTCGTCGCCGAACGCGGCCACGACACCTACCGCGGCCCGGTCCACACCGCGGCATTGAGCCGTCATTGCAGGCCGAGGCACACGGCAGGGCACCGGTCTGGATGGCTACGAGTGGGCCGTCGAGCGCATCTTCCGCCTGGCTCTATGGAGCCTGCGGATCCGGTGGGAATGCAGTGCCGCCATCCTCGAAGCGTTCCTCAACTCGCCCGCCGCAAGTGGTGATACAGGTGTACTGAAGGTCGTACGGTCGGCCGCCGAGAACCAACGCCCGACCACCCGCTGAAGCTGGCACAGGTACCTGGCCATCGGTTGCCGAGGTACTCAACCGGGTGAATCATGGCATAGGTATGGTTTGTCATCCTTTGAGTAAGAGGATGGGGCTTTCGCCGAGGCTTGCACGTGCGACCTGTGGAGGACTCATGTACACGACTCGATCCTGTGCCCGTTCCGCTGCCATCTGCGCGGTTACCACGTGCATGATGGGCGTCACGGCGCTCCCCGCTATCGCTTCATCGTCGTCCTCGCCTTCGGTGGTCTCTCCCCTGGACAGGCAGCTCCTGACCGCAGCTCACCAGGGCAACCTGTGGGAGATCGCGACCGGTGAGCAAGCTCAGAGCGCCGCGACGACCGCCTGCGTCAAGCAGGCCGGCGCCGACTTCATCCGCGACCACCGCACCCTTGACGCCGGTGTCGTCAAGACCGCGGCGAAACTCGGCGTGGCACTGCCGTCCGGGCAGACGAACGCGCAGCTGAAGCAGACCGCCGCCCTCAAGTCCCATGCCGGGACGCCCGCGTACGACGCCGCGTGGCTCAAGGCCCAGTACCCCGCCCACGTGCAGACCCTCGCGCTCATCGACAAAGAGATCGCGTCGGGCACCAACCCACTCGTGAAGTCCCTGGCCAAGAGCGCGCGCCCGGTGGTCGCACGCCACACCCAGATGGTCAACCACGGCGTGTGCCACGCGTAGCGCCCGCCTCCCGGACGCGATCCCGACCTGCTGATGCGCGCAGCCTGGAGACGCCATGGTCTGGGAAGACGCGACGGCTCTGGTTCCGTAACAGCCAGCGGTATGTGGTGTGGCGTCGGGCGGAGTTAAAAGCCCGTGCGATGGACTGGCCCACCTTGGGACGCCTCCTGCCGCTGACCCGACCGGTCGGTGCGTACCTCATCGTCGCTCCGTCTGCGGGAGGGCTCAGCAGGGTGGCCGTCTGGGTCGGTGACACGGCAGGGCTGGGCGACAACACCCTGCCTTTGAAGCCCAGGTTGCCGCCCCGGCCGCATCGACAACAGCACTCGGCGATGGCGGCGCCGTTCCAGCGTGTGCGGTCCTGTTCGGCGAGGGGGATCCGGCTGCCGCCAGCCCCGTACGGGCGGGGCGGCAGGCGTCGGTGAGCAGTATGAGGGCCAGCAGGCCGGCCACCGCGCCGTCCTCCGGCAACAGCGCGCGCACGGCTCGGGTGAGGCGGATCGCCTCGGCAGCGAGGTCGGGGAAGTTGCAGGTCCGTTCCGGAGGTGGCGGTGTACCCCTCGTTGAAGATCAGGTACAGCTACAGCACCTGGAGCACGTCTCCGAGCTGTTCGGTGCGCTCGACCGGCGGGGGCATGCCGAAGGGCCCCCGAGGCCTTGATCCGGCGTTCGGCGCGGCTGCTCCGCTGGGCCAGGGTGGCCTCGGGCACGAGGTGGGCGCGGGCGATCTCGACGGTGGTCAGGCCGCCCACGGCCCGCAGCGTCAGGGCGATCCGCGCGGCCGGGGCCAGCTCGGCGTGGCGGCACAGGAAGCGCAGCGCGAGGGTGTCGTCGTCGGCGGGGGCGCGGTCCTCCCCCGGCGGCGGTACGAGGAACTCGTCGCGCAGGGCCAGCCCGGCGGCGGTCTCCTCGCGCCGCCGGGCGTCCTCGCTGCGCAGTCGGTATCAGCAACTACTCGCACCCGGATGATGCGCCGGGCCCCGGGCCAGGGAACTCACACGTGCATCGCCTGCGCCGGTTCCAGCGGCAGCGGCGCCCCGATCTGGTCGACCAGCCCCATGGTCGCGGCGAACCAGGCGAAGTCGTAGCGGAGTTTCGCTCGGAGCTCCTCCCGGCGGCCCCAGGCGTCGTGCTCCTCCAGCAGTCGCAGGGCGCCCCCCACGTGGTGAGGGAACTCCAGTGCCTGAAGGCGCACGGCTTCGAGGATCAGAGGTTCGGGGAGATGGGTCACCGCGAAGCGGAGGCAGTTGTGCACCATGGCCGTGCGTGCCTCCGGAATGAAGGCCTTACGCTCGCCGGCCGTCTTGAACCTGTGGGTGAGCGTGATTCCGCGGGCGAGGACGATCTCGGCGCCGGAAAGCCAGGCCCGCAGGCTGAACTCCGGCTCGAAGCCGCCATAGTGCACCATGCCCTCGTCGTATCCGCCGATGTGCTCGAAGAGTTCCCGTTCCAGCACGGTTCCGGCGGAGGAGGCGATCTGAACGTGGGGAGCTTCCTCACTCGACTCGGGCTCGGGGTTCCAATGGGTGCCCATGTGCGGCACGACGAGGCGGCAACCGTGGCCCCGCCACGAGGTGGCCCGGTCGGCGATGGTGGCGGCCAGGACGCGACCGGGATGGAGAAGCCGACGTACTTCGCTGTCCCAAAGGGGGGAGAAACCGACATGTGCGTCGGTGATGAAGACGACCGGAGCGGCGGCGTGGCGGACACCGAGGTTACGGGCAGTGCCTACGCCGGGTCTGTACGGTGAGCGGTGTAACTCCCGGTCTGGGAGCGACAGTTGATGACTGACGTGACAAGTGGCATGAAGGCCGGGGAGGC
>NZ_JBEZBT010000050.1:0-64683 GCF_040647235.1 Streptomyces sp. NPDC042638 | reverse complement strand
CGGAGGTGAACATGGCGTACACCGGCTGGTCCGGATGGACCCGCACCCCCGGATCGCTCGCGTCCGGACCGGCGCCGTCCAGGCCGGCGACCTGGAGCAGACGGGCGCCGGCCGGGAGCTGCAGGCCGGTGACGGTCGTGTCCGTGAGGAAGTAGCCGATGCTCGACTGGGCGACGATCAGCTGGACGCGCTCCACGGGGTAGCGGGTGTCGAGCGGGACGTACACCGCGCCGGCCTTGACGACCGCGAGGGTGCTGACGACCGCGTCCACCGACCGCTCCTGGAAGAGCGCGACCCGGCTCCCGGCGCGGACCCCTTCCGCGATCAGCCGGTGCGCGAGCCGGTTCGCCCGCTCGTCCAGCTCCCGGTACGTCAGCCGCTGTGTGCCGTGCACGACGGCCACGGCGTCCGGGGTGCGGGCGGCCTGCGCGGCGAACAGCTCGCCCAGGCCCGCGTCGGCGCTTTCGGTGACCGGACCCGCCCAGCGCTCCAGCAGCAGTTCCCGCTCGGCGCGGGACAGCAGCTCCAGCTCCGTGACGGGGAGGTCGGGCGTCTCGGCCGCCGCTCCGAGCAGCCGTACCAGCCGTGCGGCCGCCGCCTCGATCGTGCCCGCGTCGTACAGGTCGGTGGCGTACTCGACGGTGATGTCCAGCCCGCCCGGTGTCCCGTCCGCCCCCCGGTGCTCCGCGAAGGAGAAGGTCAGGTCGAACTTGGCGGCCCGCAGCCAGGTGAACTCGGCGCGCGTGTCGAGGCCGTCGGCGACCAGGGTCGGCGTGGCCGCGTCGGTGAGGGTCAGCATGACCTGGAACAGGGGGTGCCGGGACGCGGAACGCTCCGGGTTGAGCACCTCCACCAGCCGGTCGAAGGGCAGGTCCTGGTGGGCCCAGGCGGCCAGGTCGGTCTCCCGGACCCGGGCCAGCAGCTCCCGGAAGCTCGGGGCGCCGCTCAGGTCGGTGCGCAGCACGAGGGTGTTGACGAAGAACCCGACGAGGTCGTCCAGCTTCTGGTCCGTACGGCCCGCGATCGGCGAGCCGAGCGGGATGTCGTGCCCGCCGCCGGAACGGGACAGCAGGGTCGACACCGCGGCCTGCGCCACCATGAACACCGAGGCCCCGGACTCCCGGGCCAGCGTCGCCAGCGTCGCGTGCACCTCGGGCGGGCAGTGCACCGTGTGCGTGGCGCCCCGGTAGGAGGCGACGGCGGGCCGCGGCCGGACCGCCGGCAGGGTGACCTCCTCCGGAAGCCCGGCCAGGGCCCCGCGCCAGAAGTCCAGCTGCCCCTGCTCGCAGCCCGCCAGCAGCTTCTCCTGCCACAGCGTGTAGTCGGCGTACTGCGCCGGCAGCGGCTCCCAGGCGGGGCGCTCCCCGCGCGCCCGGGTCGTGTACGCGGTGCTCAGGTCCCGCATCAGCGGCTGGTAGGACCAGCCGTCCGACACGATGTGGTGCATCACCACGAGCAGGACGTGCTCCCGCTCGCCGAGGCTGAACAGGCTGGCCCGCACGGGCAGTTCACCGGCCAGGTCGAAGGTCCGCGCCGCCTCGGCCGACAGCAGCTCCCCGACCGTCGCCTCGTCGGCCGCCGTGACCGGCAGCCGGACCCGCACCGTGTCCGCCGGCAGCACCCGCTGGTGGGTGCGGCCCCCCTCCGTGCCGAAGACCGTGCGCAGGCTCTCGTGCCGGCCCACCACGTCGGTGAACGCCGACTCCAGCGCCCGTACGTCGAGCGCGCCCCGGATCCGCACGCTCAGCGGGATGTTGTACGTCGCCGAGGGGCCCTCCAGCTGGTCCAGGAACCACAGCCGCTGCTGGGCCGCCGACAGCGGAAGCAGCCGGGGCCGCTCCCCGGCGGCCGTCAGCTCGGGGCGCCCGGACTCGCCGCCGCCGCTGGTGACGTACTCGGCGAGCAGGGCCACCGTCGGGTGCTTGAAGAACTCCCGCAGGGTGAGCTGGACGCCGAACGTGCCGCGCACGCGGCTGACCAGGCGGGTGGCGAGCAGGGAGTGGCCGCCGACGGCGAAGAAGTCGTCGTCGATGCCGATCGAGGGCAGTCCCAGCGCGTGCGCGAACAGGCCGCCGAGCACCTCCTCGACACCGTTGCGCGCCGCCCGGCCGTTCGCCGTCGTCCCGGCGCCGGGCGCGGGCAGCGCACGCCGGTCCAGCTTGCCGTTGGGGGTCAGGGGCAGCGCGCCGAGCGGGACGATCGCCGACGGAACCATGTACTCGACCAGCTCCCGGCCGGCGTACCGCGACAGCTCGGCGGTGTCGACGACACCCTCGACGGCCGGGACGACGTACGCCACCAGGCGCTTGTCGCCGGGGCGGTCCTCGCGGACGATCACCGCGGCCTGGTTCACGGACGGGTGACCGGTCAGCACCGTCTCGATCTCGCCCGGCTCGATGCGGTTGCCGCGCAGCTTGATCTGCTGGTCGGCGCGGCCCTGGAAGACGATCTCGCCGTGCTCGTTCCAGGCGGCCAGGTCACCGGTGCGGTACATGCGGCTGCCGGCCGGACCGTACGGGTCGGCGGTGAAGCGCTCGGCGGTGATGCCCGGGCGGCGGCTGTAGCCCTGCGCCAGGTGCGGTCCCGCGACGTAGAGTTCGCCGGTCTCGCCGGGGGCCGTGTGGCGCAGGTCGCCGTCCAGGACGTACATCGCGGTGTTGGCCATCGGGACGCCCAGGTGGAGGCGGTCCAGGGTGCGCACCTCGGGGGTGAAGGCCTGGTAGCTGCAGAAGACGGTGGCCTCGGTCGGGCCGTAGACGTGCACGACCGTGGTGTCCGGGCAGTGGTCGAGGACCTTGCGCAGGGCGGTCGCCGACAGCACGTCGCCGCCGGTCCAGATCTCCCGCAGCCGGGCCAGTCCGGCGATGGCCTCGCCGGCCATCGCGTCGAAGAGGGCGGTCGTGAAGTAGGCGGCGGTCACCTCGTGCCGGGTGATGGCCTCGCCCAGCTCACCGATGTCGATCTTCGGCGAGGACAGCACGACGGCCAGCCCGCCGCGCAGCAGCGGCACCCACAGCTCGTAGGTCGAGGAGTCGAAGGCCAGCGGTGAGTAGGCGAGCACCCGCTCGTGGGCCGCGGTGCCGAAGCCGGGGTCCAGGGCCAGCTCCACCACGTTGCGGTGGGTGTTGACGACCCCCTTGGGGGTGCCGGTGGAGCCGGAGGTGAACATCACGTACAGCGCCTGGTCGGGGTGGACCACGACGCGGGGCGCGGGCGCGGGGTCGTACGAGACCAGGCTCGCGTCGCTCACCCGCAGCACGGGAAGCTCCCCCGCGAAGGAGGTCTCCTCGTCGGTCCGCCGGTCCGTCACCAGCAGCACGGCGGAGGTGTTGTCGAGGATCCAGCTCTGCCGCTCGGCGCGCTGGCGCGGGTCCAGCGGGACGTACACGCCACCGGCCTTGAGGACGGCCAGCACGGTGACGACGTAGGCGAGGGAGCGGTCGAAGAGCAGGCCGACCGCGTCCGCGGGGCCCACGCCCGCCTCGATCAGCCGGTGCGCCAGGGCGTCGGAGGCCCCGTCCAGCTCCCGGTAGGTGAGTTCGCGCTCCGCGCCCACCAGGGCGACCGCGTCGGGGGTGCGGGCGGCCTGCGCGGCGAACAGCTCGTGCAGGGCGCCGACAGGGAGGTCCACCGCCGTGTCGTTGTACGCGGTGATGTGCGCGGGCACGCCGTCGGCGCCCGTGGAGAGAGCCGGTTCGGCTTGCTGCTGGGACATCTCGACACCTTTTCGGGAAGCTCGGTTGGCTGGTCTCGCGGCGGGCCGGGAGACCGACGGAGCCACGACGTGTGCGAAAACAGGGCGGTGCTGGTGGGACCGGGTGTGTGCCCCGGGGAGGTCAGGCGGGCGGCAGCAGGACGTCCTTGGCGTCCAGCGCGTCCACCCGGTACTTGCCGACGGCGCTGATCAGCAGCCGCAGCTCCAGCGCGATGCTCTCGACGAGCCGGACGAGACCGTCCTCGGCGTCCTCGTCGACCGCCAGCAGGGCGGCACGGCCCAGCCCGACGGCGTGGGCGCCGAGCGCCAGGGCCTTCACCGCCCGGGTGCCCTCCCACATCCGCCCGCTGGCCAGCAGGCAGTTGCCGGTGCGGCCGATCCGGGTCAGGCACTCGCCGAGGGGGAGCCCGACCTGGCCGAGGAACCCGCTGGGCGCCCAGGCCGTGCCGCCCTCGGCGCCGTCGACCGTGACGGAGTCCGCGCCGGCCGCCCACGCCGTGGCCGCCGCGAGCGCGACATCCCGGCCGGGGTGGAGCTTCACCCACACCTTCGCCCGCGGGAAGTTGTTGCGCATCAGCCGGATCTGCTGGCGCAGGATCTCCTCGGTGAAGGTGCCGGGGCTGCTGATCCGCAGCACCCGGTCGCCTCCGGCACCGAGCACCTCGTCGGTGGCGTACTGCTCGGCGACCCTCCCGGCGGCCTCGCGGCCCAGGACGGTCAGCCCGCCCAGTCCCGGCTTGGCGCCCTGGCCGACCTTCAGCTCGAAGGCCAGCCGGCCGGAGGCCAGCAGGGGTTCGCAGGCCGGGTCGCTGTAGAGGAGGTTCCACACCTCGGCGTCCGCGTCCTCGGTGGACTGCTGGACGACGACACCGCCGCACTCCTCGTCGCCGCTCGCCGCGGCGGCCTCGGTGTACGCGGTGATCCGGCCCAGCAGCGGCGAGACCTCGGCGTCGGCCGCGGCACGGTAGCCGTTGACCGGGACGACGTTCTCGCCGATGACCATCGGGATGCCCAGCCGCCCCGCCTGCCGGCCCGCCGCCTCGCCGAGGTCGCGGCTGGCGACCTGGGTGGAGCCGAACGCCGACACGTACAGCGGCAGCCGGGAGGTGAACCCGCCGATCACGGCGTCCAGTTCGACGTCCGTGTACAGCGGTTCGCGGGCCAGCTCGATCAGCTTCTTCAGCCGCTCCGGCATGAACACCGGGGGTACGATCCGGGCCCGCTCCAGCAGGTCGCCGGGGTCCTGCCCGGCCGGGACGGCGCCGAGCAGGCCCGTGCCGTAGCCCTCCAGCGCGGGGAAGGCGGCGGCGGCGCCGTGCCGGGCCCGGTGCCGTACCTGTTCCTCGGGGAAGCCGGTGGCGCTCAGCACGGCGCTCATGCCGACACCACTCCCGGGACCTTCGGGTAGGCGCTGGCCTCCCACGCCGCGGTGCGCCCGGCGACGTAGCGGGTGAAGCGCTCCAGACCGATGCCGAAGCCGGAGCTGGCGGGGATGCCGCGCCGGGCCAGGTCCAGGTACCAGCCGTACTTGGCCGGGTTCTCGCCCGTCTCCCGCATCCGGGTCACCAGGGCCGCGTAGTCGTGTTCCCGCTCGCTGCCGCTGGCCAGTTCGCCGTAGCCCTCGGGCGCGATCAGGTCGAAGTTGCGCAGGACGCCCGGCTGCTCCGGGTCCTCGCGGTCGTAGAAGCCGCGCGAGCCCTTCGGGTAGTCGACCACGAAGAACGGCCGGCTGCTCTTCGCGGAGATGATCTCCTCGCCCTGCCAGTCGATCTCGGCGCCCGGGTCCTGCGGGTGGCCCAGCGCCACCAGGTCGGCGGTCGCCTCCTTGTGGGTCGTACGGCCGAAGAGGCCCTGGACGACCTCGCGGAACGCGTCCGTGTCCCGGCCCAGCAGCTCCAGGTCGCCCGGCAGGCCGCGGACCACGTCGTCGACGACGTGGGCCACCAGCTGCTCGGCGACCTCCATCGCGTCCTCTCGGCGGGCGTCGCGTATCTCCACGTCTATCTGGTGGAACTCGGCGAGGTGGCGGTGCGTGACCGCTGTCTCCAGGGGCTCCAGACGGACGTTCGGCGCGATGTAGAAGATCTTGTCGAAGGCGAGCAGGGACGCCTGCTTGTACAGGATCGCGCTGGTCATCAACTTGTACTTGTGGCCGTAGAAGTCGACGTCGACCTGCTTGGAACCACGGATGCCCGGGTCGGTGACCGGACCGATCACCGGCGGCAGCAGCTCCTGGAAGCCGCGCCCGGTCAGGAACGCGCGGGTCGCGGCCAGCATGCGGGACTGGACCCGCAGGGTGGCGCGGGTGCTCTCCCGCATCAGGTGCTGGTCGGGCGAGGACGGGAACGCGGGCGTGCTGGTCATGCTGCTACCTCCTGGGTATGAGGGGTGTCATGGCGGCGCTGCACGAACGACAGCGCGTCGTACAGGCCCGCCGCCGTCAGCCGGCGGCCGCGCCGCGAGACGAGGCCGATGGGCATCGCCCCGGTCTCCGTCCACACCAGCCGGCCCTCGCGGTCGACGGTGCTCCGGGAGCGGCCCGCGTTGTCGGGGTGCAGGCAGTAGGGGACGTCCAGCAGACCGCGGGCGAACGCCTTCAGCAGCCCCCGGCCGAGATCCGCGTCCAGTTCGAGCACGGCGTCCACCAGGGCGCGGGCCTCGGCGTAGACGGGATTGCCGGCGAGGTCGCCACGCGGTACGGCCGCCGTGACGTGCCGGGCGGCGGCGGCCCGGGAGGCGACGCCCAGCGCCTCGACGTTCTCCTCCACCGTCGGGATCCGGTGCGACTCGGCCGTCGTCTTCACGATCAGCCGGGCCGCGCCCGTCTCCACGGCCAGCTCGGCGGAGCGCTCGAGGAGGTCCAGGGCGCCCCGCCGGGTGCTCGGATACAGGCCCATGTACGTGTAGAGGACGATGTGCCAGTCGGTGTCGGGCAGCAGCTCGCCGGCCAGCCGGCGCAGCGCGTGCACCGCCTCACGGTCCTGGGCGGGGCTGGTCTGCTGGGCGTAGCTGAGCGAGATGCTGCGCAGACCCGCCCGGTGGAAGAACAGTGCCTCCAGGGCGCTGATCGCCACCAGCAGCCCCGGCGGGCACAGCTGGCCGAGCATGCATCCGCCGAACGTCTCCAGGTGCGGTTCCGCGCCGGTCGCCCGCAGCGCCGCCAGCGCCTCGCAGCTCTCCTGCCAGTTGCGCACCGAGTCCAGCAGCGGGGTGCGCCCGTACGGCAGGCAGTACGACACCGGGCCGCCCTCGGTGGCGTCCAGGCCGACGCGGGCCAGCGCGGCGATGATGCCCTGGGGGCGGGCCGAGCCGTGCCGCACCTGCACCGGGAAACCGGCGTCGCGTACGCCGTCCAGCACCCAGGCCGCGGTGTGCGGGCTGTAGGAGGTGATCGGGAAGCCGTTGAGCGGGACCCGGTCGCGCAGCGCCCGCACCGCCGAGGGTTCGTCGCCCACCCGCGTGTAGCTGTCGATGGTGACGGTGCCGACGACCGCGTCCGCCGCCCCCTTGGTGGCCCGCAGGCCGGCCCGCATCAGCGCCGGGTCCGAGAACCCCATCCGCGGCTGCACCACGAGCGCCCCGCGGGCCTGCGCCTCGGCGACGAAGCGGCCGAAGGACGGCGGCCGCCGGTGCAGCGCGTTGACCGCGTCGGCCTTGTCGACCGCGTTCACCGTGTCACCGCCAGGGAGCCGACGAAGGACTCGAAGGCGGCGATGCCGGTCCCGTCCTGGAACACGGCGTCGAAGCCGGCCCGCATCAGCTCGGCGGCCTGCTCCTGGTCACCACCGCCGACACCGAGCTTGCCGCCGATCACGGACGGCAGACCCGCCAGCTCCCACCGCGACCTGACCGCCTCGATGAGGGGCCGGGCGTCGTTGAAGCCGTGCCCGTTGACACTGCTGACGACCAGCAGATCCGGTTCGAATTTGCAGCAGGATTCCACGATTTCGTCCTGGGGAACGCACGGACCCAGGTTGACGACCTTGTGCCCGAGGTCTTCGAGCAACAGCTGGATGAATACGAGGTTCCAGGTGTGCGCATCGGACGGCAGTCCGGTTACGACGACGTCCAGCGGCCCGGATCGAGGGCGATCCGCCCGTTCCACAGGCTTCATTGTTCGCTTCGTCCACATCATGGGGTGACAGGGGAGAAAGAGGCTCCGGCGGTCCCGGAACTTCCTTTCGGACATCACCGTAGATTCGCGCCGCCGCCGTTTCCGGCGTCCCCGGCGGCAACCGACAGGCAGGCGGGCAGCAGTTGGCGTCCGCCTGCCGCCGCCGGTCTCCGCGGGGCCCGACACTGGGGTGCACGACACCCGAGTGAGGAGTGAGGACATGACGGACACGCTGGAGGCAGTGCTGGACCGGGCACGCGAGGAGATCGACCGCAGTGAGGCCCTGGGGGAGGCTCAAGTCGCCGTGCTGGAGGCCGCATTGAGCCTGGTGCGAGCGGGCAGGCCGCGGCTCGCCGAGGCCCCGTCGGAGCGTGCGGAGCTGCTGCGCGAGGCGCTCGCCTCGGTCCGCGCGGCCACCGTCGCCACCGGGATCGCGGTCACCCGCGCGCACCGGAGCCCGGTTGCCGCACAACTGCCCGGCCTGCTGCCTGGCAAGGCGCCGGCGCGGATCTAGCGTCTTCTCCACAAGCCGACTTCGCAGAGGTGGACACCATGGCAACGAATCCGTTCGAGGACGCCGACGGCCGTTACGTCGTGCTGGTCAACGACGAGGGTCAGCATTCCCTCTGGCCCGCCCGCATCGAGCAGCCGGCCGGCTGGGAACTCGTGAAGGAAGAGAGCGGAAAGCAGGAATGCATGGAATTCATCGAGGCCAACTGGACGGACATGCGACCGCGTTCGGTCGTCGCGGCGCTCGCGGGCTGACACCGCGAAAGGGCCGGGCGGGCTGGAATTCTCCAGCCCGCCCGGCCCTTTTCCCGTCCGCTCAGCTCCCGGCGGAGACCACGCACCACTCCAGCACCGCCATCGCGGCCGTCATCTTGTGGTACGCCTGCCGCCAGGCGACGCTGCGCGGCCCGTCCAGCACCTCGTCCGTGACCTCCTGACCGCGCACGGCGGGCAGGTCGTGCAGGAACACGGTGTCCGGGCCGCCGAACCGGTCGAGGAAGGCGTCGTCGATCCGGAAGCCCTCGAAGTCCTTCAGCCAGTCGGGGTCGGCCTTGGGCACGCCCATCGTCTGCCAGCGGCTGGTGTACACCGCGTCGACCGGCCCCTCGACCTGGTCCGGGCTGGTGATCTGGGTGACCGCGGCCTTGCCGCCGGCCAGCTCGTCGGCGAGGTCCAGCTTGTCCTTCGGCACCTCGTAGCCACTCGGGCACAGCAGCGTCAGCCGCAGTCCCGGGCTGAGCGCCGTGGCCAGTGCGAGGGCGGCGCCGGAGCTGTTGCCCTCGCCGACGGCGAGGAGGTGCAGCCCGTCCAGCGAGTCGAACCGCTCGGTGAGCGTGGCCAGGTCCGCGACGGCCTGGGTGGGGTGCTCGTCCAGGCTGAGCGCGTTGACGACGGCCAGGTCCGGGCTGCTGCCGAGCCGCCGTATCTCCTCCACGTCCCCGTTGGTGCGCACCACCAGGGCGTCCAGGTACTGCCCGAGCACGCGCGAGGTGTCCTCGACGGTCTCGCCGGTGGACAGTTGCAGCTCGTTCGGGCCGTACGTGATGACGTCGGCACCCAGCCGGGTCGCCGCGCTCCAGAACGACGTACGGGTGCGGGTCGAGGACTTGCGGAAGTAGACGCCGACCTGCTTGCCGTCGAGCGACCTGTGATCGACGCCCTCGCGGCCGAAGAACACGGCCCGCCGCACGATCCGGTCCAGCTCGGCGGGCGTCAGGTCGGCGAGGGAGATGAGGTTGCGCATGGGTGGGGTGCCTTTCGTGGAGAAGGGGGTCGCGGATGCGTAGGAAGTCCGGGCGGCCGGCTCTTCACCCGGCCGGCCCCGCCGCCGGCCGGGTCTTCCGCCGGGCAGGTCTTCCGCCGGGCGGGTCTTTCGTTGGCGGGGCGGGTCTGCTGTGGGTGGGGTCTTTCGTTGGCCGGGCCGGTCTGCCGTCGGTGGGGTCTTTCGTTCGCCGGGCGGTCTGCCGTCGGTGGTGGGGTTCTTCGTTGGCCGGGCGCGTCCGCCGTCGGTGGGGTCCTTCATCGACCGGGTCGGCAGGGGCTTCCGTTGGCCGGGCGCGTCCGCCGTCGGTGGGGTTCTTCGTTGGCCGGGCCGGTCCGCCGTCGGGGGGCCTTCGTCGGGCCCCCGCGGCTTTTTCGCCGGTCGGCCCCCGGTGGGGCCGGCGGCTCAGTCGGCGGCGCCGACCAGGTCCGCCGCCGGTCGCCGCGCGGTCATCAGCTCGCGGACCAGGTTCAGCACCGTGAACCCGACGGGCCCGCCCGGCTCCGTCGCGTGCTGGCGGACAAGGCCCCGGAGCAGCAGGCCGTGCACGTCCCGGGCGGTCTCGGTCAGCGGCCTGCCGTTCGCGCGGGCGGCGGCGTCCACCGTCCACGGCTCGGGCAGGGCCGCCAGGGTGGTGAGCAGGTCGGCGGTACGGTCGTCCAGTTCGGCCAGCGCGGAGCCCAGCTGCTCGCCGAGCGTGCCGCCCGGCTCCGAGGTCGCCGGCGTGACCCCGTCGACGAGGAACAGCGGGGTCGCGCGGGCGATCTCCAGAAGCTGGTCCGGCGAGTACAGCAGCAGCCAGGAGGCGGCGGCCTCCAGAGCCCGCGGGATGCCGTCCACGCGGTGGCAGATGTGGGCGAGGGCGGTCGTGACCGCGTCGGTGGGCAGCAGGTCGGGACGCATGTGGCTGACGTACGACAGCATCAGCTCGACGGCGGGCCGGCCGGCGACCAGCGAGTCGCCCGGCAGGGCGGACTCGGCGGCGCTCGGTGCCGGAGCGGGCAGCGGGGCCAGCGGCAGCAGCCGTCCGGCCGGGGGCTGGGTCACCCGCCGCGAGGTGACGACGGTCTTCAGCCGCTCACAGGCGCGCAGCAGGTTCAGCAGGGCGGGCAGCGCGGGCGCCGAGTCGTCGAGTCCGTCCAGCACGATCAGGGTCGGCTTGTCCCCGATGACCGAGGTCAGCTCCTCGAAGCGGTCGCCGTCGCGGATCAGCGAGCGGACCCACCCGGCCAGTGGTGCCTGCGGACCCTGCTCCGGGCCGGCGTCCGCGGCACGGTCCATGGGGACCCACAGCACCGGCATCCGGTCCCGGGCGTGCAGCACCAGCGCGGCCTCCTGGGCCAGCCGGGACTTGCCCACGCCGGGCAGCCCCACCAGGGTCAGCAGCCGGTCGTGCCGGTTGTCCAGCCGGTCGGTCAGCGCCTCCAGTTCGGCACGGCGGCCGACCAGCGGACGCAACGGGGTCGGGGGCGCGGCCAGTTCGGCGCTGTAGAGGGACTGCAGGACCCGGCCCGCCGCGTGGGCGTCGGCGGCCAATTCGAGCTCGATCCGCCGGGCATCGCTCATACGCATGGCATTCGCCAGCAGTTTGAGTGTTTCTTTACGAGGGTTTCGTACACGGCCCTGCTCCAGGTCCCGGATGGCGCGCACGCTCACCGTGGCAAGCCCGGCCAGCTGTGCCTGGGTGAGCCCAGCCCGCCGCCGTGCATTCTGCAGCAGCACATCGAGACCGGGTGTGGACTCGGAATTCATAGGTCTCCCCCTTATCCTCAGATTCTTGGCCACATGCCAGGTTGGCGACCCGAGTCGACGAGGTGCCTGCCAACGAGGAAGAGACTGGACGAACCGCTTCCCGAACGATTCCCGTCGCAGTACCGCAGCGTTCCGCATGCCGTTACGATCGCCCAGCGCGAAGGGGACTGCTTAAGGGGAGCGGCGACTCAGGGGGGAGGCTGTCGGTGACGGCTGCGTCAGGAGATCAGCTTCGGTTCAATGTCCTCGGCCCGATGGAAGGGTGGTCGAATGGCGTCCGGTTGAAACTCGGCGGCGTTATTCAGGAGCGAGTTCTGGCCACTTTGCTGCTGGAGCCGGGAAAGGTACTCCCGGTCTCCCGGCTGGTCGAGGCCGCCTGGGACGACGATCCACCGGCGACCGCGTCCCACCAGGTCCGTAAGGCCGTCGCCGACCTGCGAAGACGGATACCGGGCGGTGCTGACGTACTGCTCACGGACGGCCCCGGCTACCGGGTCGTGATCGAAGAGACCCAGAATGATCTGTCCGAATTCGGAATGCTGGTGCGCACCGCAAAAGCGGCCGTGGCCGAAAGCCGACTCTCCGAGGCGTCCGAAATGCTGCGCGGCGCACTGGCGTTGTGGCGGGGCCCGGTGCTGTCCGGTATCGGGGGACCGGTCATCGAGGCGGCCGCCACCAGTATCGAGGAACGCCGGCTGGCCGTCTGGGAAGAGCACCTCGCCCTGCGCCTGTCCCTCGGCGAGTCCGGTGAGCTGATCCCGGACCTCAGGGAACTGGTCGCCCAGCACCCGCTGCGCGAGACCCTGCGCGGCCAGCTGATGCTCGCCCTGTACCGCTCGGGACGGCAGGCCGAGGCGCTGGAGGAGTACGGCAAGGTCCGCGAACTGCTCGTCGAGGAACTCGGCGTCGACCCGGGCCCGCAGCTGACCAGGCTGTACGAGGGCATCCTGCGGGAGAGTCCCGAACTGGCCGGTCCCGAGCCCGCCGCCCCGGCCCCCGTTCCCGTTCCGCTCCCGGCCGAGCCGCCCTGCACCCTGCCCTACGACCTCGCCGACTTCACCGGCCGTGCGGTCGAGATGGCCGAACTGCTGCGCTGCGCGACGCAGAAGGGGGAGCAGGGCCCGAAGATCGTGGCCCTGGACGGCATGGGCGGCAGCGGCAAGACCTCCCTCGCGGTGCGCGCGGCCTACCAGCTCATCCCCGAGTACCCGGACGGCCAGCTCCACATCGACCTGCGCGGCTACACCCCCGGTGACCAGCCGGTGTCCGCCGGCACCGCGCTGGACAGCCTGCTGCGGGCGCTCGGTATCCCCGGTGACCGCATCCCCGACGACACGGCCGGCCGCACCGCCCTGTGGCGGGCCACGCTCAGCGGCAAGCGGCTGCTGATCCTGCTCGACAACGCGGCCGACGCCTCCGGCATCCGCCCCCTGCTGCCCACCACCGCCGGCTGCCTGGTCCTGCTCACCAGCCGGGGCCGCCTCGTCGACCTCGACGGCGCGCAGTGGATCTCCCTCGGCGTGATGTCCCCGCGCGAGAGCGCCGCCCTGGTCGCCGAGACACTCGGCACCGAACGTGTCGCCGCCGAGCCCGAGGCCGCCGCCGAACTGGCCCGGCTGTGCGACCACCTCCCGCTCGCCCTGCGCATCGCCACCGCCCGCCTGCGCAACCGGCCCCGCTGGACCCTGCAGTACCTGGCCGAACGGCTGCGGGACGAGACCCGCCGGCTCGACGAACTCAGCTCCGGCGCCCGCAGCGTCTCCGCCACCCTGCGCCTGTCGTACCAGGCGCTGGACGAGGAGAGCCGCACGGCCTTCCGGATCCTCTCCCTGCACCCGGGCGGCGACATCAACGTCCACGCGGCGGCCGCGCTGCTCGGCTCTGACATGTGGGACGCCGAGGACGTGCTGGAACGCCTGCTGGACGTGCACCTCGTGCAGCAGCCGGAGATCGGGCTGTACTCCTTCCACGACCTGGTGCGCAGTTTCGCCCAGAGTCTCTTCGACGCCGCCGACCACAACGGTGACGAGGCGGCGACGGCCGTGGAACGGCTGCTCTGCTACTACCTGACGGCGACCGAGGCGGCCTGCGACGTCCTCTACCCCGGCCGCCGCCACCGCCCCACCGGCATCGAGAAGTCCACGGCCGACCTGCCGCCCCTCGGTGACGCCGAGCGGGCCCAGACCTGGTTCACCCGGGAACAGGACGCGCTGCTCGCCGCGGTCACGCTGGCCGAACGGCGGGGCCTCGACCGTTATGTCGTCTGTCTGAGCCGCAACCTCGTCTTCCAGCTCAGCGCGCGTGGACAACTGGAGGAGTTCGGGGCGCTGGGGCGGGCCTCGGTCGCCGCCGCCAAGCGCCTCGGTGACCTGGCCCTGCTGGGCGTGAGCCTGTCCAACCTGGGGGTCGCGTGCTGGCGGCTGGGCCGCTTCGAGGAGGGACTGCAGGCCGCCCGGGAGGGCCGGGACGTCGCCGCGCAGCTCGGCGACCGGCACACCGAGGCGCACAGCGAGGCCACTCTCGGCCAGTTCAACAGTCTGCTCGGCAACTTCCCCGAGGCGCTGGTCCACCTGGAGCGCGCGACCGCCTACGAGCGGGAACTGGGTACCCCCTGGTCGGAGTGCGACAGCCTGAGCCTGCTCAGCACCCTCTACGAGCAGTGGGGACGCCACGAGGAGGCCAAGGCGGCGGCCCGGCGCGCGGTGGATCTGCAGTGCGACCCGGGCCTGCGCGAGGAACAGTTCACCGCGCTCACCGACCTCGCCTTCGCCCAGGCCGGTCTCGGTGAGTACGAGGAGGCCGCGCGCAGCCTGGAGCAGGCCCGCGCGCTCGTCGACGACCGCGCCGACCAGGGGAACGTGGCCCTGGCCCTGGCCCTGTCGGCCGACGTCGACCAGCACCTCGGCCGGCCGGTGCGCACTCCCGACCTGGCCGAGCAGGCCCTCGAACTGGTGGCGTCCAACGCCTCGCCGCTGCGCCGGGCCAAGGTGGAGAACATCGTGGGCCGGCTGCGCCGGCGGCAGGGCGAGCGGCGGGCCGCGCGCGAACTGCACGCCGACGCCCGTGAACTGGCCTCCGCGATGAGCTACCGCATCGAGGAGGCGTACGCGCTGGCCGGGCTGGCGGACGCCGAGGACGACGCCGTGGCCGCGGCCCGGCACCGGGCCGCGGCGGAGGAACTGTTCGCGCGGATGGGGGTCGCGGAGGAACGGCGACGGCGCTGAACGGGCCGAGCGCGTGCGCTGAAAGGTTTCTCCAGCTGGGGCGCCCCAGAAGCCGGAACGGCCGCGGGGCGCGGGAGCGGCCACAGGAACGGCTGCGGGAAGCGGGAACGGCCGCAGGAACGGCGAGTGCCCCGCCCGGAGGTCCGGACGGGGCACTGTCGCGAGACGTGCAGCCTGGGGCGGGGGCTCAGCCGGCGACGATGACCGTGGGCTTCTGGTTGTCGGCCAGGACGACCGTGGTGCCGGTCGGCTTCTGGTTGTCGGCCGGGACGACCGTGACGTCGGTCGGCTTCTGGTTGTCGGCGAGGACGGAGGTGACGCCGGTGAGGTCCTGGCTGTTCGCCTGCACACCCTGCTCGATGGCGTGACCGCCGAAACCGAGGACCAGCGTGGCGGCGATCAGAGCGATGAACCCGGCAACCTTGCGTCCCATTGTCTGCCCCTTTGTGGTGTCTGAGCGATTCGCGGTGATTTCCGCTTCCTGACGCCACTGACTTTCCTGGGGGCCGTTCCCGGTGGGTTCCTCGTGCGTTACCGCCCTGCGGGAACGCATGGGGAACGGCCCCGGGAACCCCCGGGGAACGCCTTTGACCTGCGGTTACTCACTCAGACTGCACGTCACCACCCGAGGTCCCGCGGCGGTCAGCACCACCTGGGTACGGGCCGGTCCCGACTCATGGCCGGCCAGGTCGAGCAGCGACCGCACCAGCGAGCGCATGGCGGCCCGCTCGGCCTCGTCCGAGGGGGGCGGGGCGATCCTGGCCACGCTGTGCATGCCGTCCACCGTCTCCGTCTCGACACTGAACGTGGGCCCCTCGGCGAGGACGTGGGCGACGTAAGGCGGCGCCTGGCCGTCGGAGGCCGCCCGCTCCGCCCAGCGCTCCACGGAGGACAGGTCCTGGAGCGCGTGGGCCAGTGCCGTCCCGTCCGGCGAACGGTCCCGCGGATCCTTCACGGCTTACTCCTTCTGCGGGTCTGCAGACAACAACACCGGGACCCTCACCCGGACGGCTCCCGATTCCGTCCCGATCCGCTCCCGTCCCGGTCCCGTTCAGACGTTCGCGATGGGAACGCGTCGGGAATCGGCCACCGCATCATGACGGCCATTCGACAGCGGACCCGGAATCACGAGGCCGGTGCCCTGACCGCACGCGACCGTCCTGGGGGCAGTGCAGTGACAGCAACTCCAACCGATACGAGCCCGGGCCGTTTCACCGGCCTGGGGCCGCTCATGCTGGTCTGGTCGGGCCAGGCCGTCTCGCTCGTCGGCAGCGCGGCCGTCCGGTTCGCCTTCGTCGTCGACGTCTGGTCCACCGGGGAGAGGGCGAGCGCCGTCACCGCGCTCTCCCTGTGCGCGCTGCTCCCACAGGCGCTGCTCAGCCCGCTTGCGGGCGCAATCGTCGACCGTATGCGAAAGCGGTCCGCGCTTCAGCTTGCGGACGCCGGCGGCCTGCTGGTCGTGGGCTGCCTGGCGCTGCTGCACTACCTCGGCCTGCTCCACTCCTGGCAGATCTACGTCGCCACCGCCCTGCTCGGCGCCTGTGCGGCCTTCCAGTTCCCGGCCCTGTCCTCGGCCGTGCCGCTGCTCGTCCGCAAGGACCAGCTCGGCCGCGCCAACGGCCTGCTGGGCGGCGCCAAGAGCGCGGCGAGCATCGGCGGACCGGCGCTGGGCGGAATCCTGCTCACCGTCTTCGGGATAGGCCCGACCCTCCTCGCCGACCTGGTGAGTTACGCCATCGCCCTGATCGGCGTACGACTGGTGCGGTTGACCGGAGACAGGCCCGCACCGCCGTCCGGGCCGCGCCGCAGGATCACCGCGGAGTCCGGGGAGGGCCTGCGCTACCTGCTCCGCACGCCCGGCCTGCGGGACCTGATCGTCAACTTCTGTGTCGTCAACCTGGTGATGGTCTTCGGCTTCGCCCTGATCCAGCCCATGGTGCTGCTGCGGGCCGACAGCGCCGCGCTGGCCGCGGTCAACACCGCGATCGGTGTCGGCGGGGTCGCCGGCGGCCTGCTGATGGCCGCCTGGGGCGGACCGCGCGACCGCGGCCGGGGCATGATGCTGGGCGTCATCGGGATGTGCCTGTCCGCACTGGTGGGCATGGCGTTCGCCGGCGGGGTCCTCGGCTGGTCGGTGGCCGTGCTGATCGGCGCCCTGCTGATGACGGTCGTCAACTCGCAGATGAACGCCATCGTGCAGAGCAAGGTCCCCCAGGAGTGGCAGGGCCGCGTCTTCGGCGCGGTGATGTTCCTCGGCTACATCTCCGTCCCGCTGGCCACCGCCCTGTCCGGCCCGCTCGCCGACCACGTCTTCGAACCGCAGGCCGCCCACGGCACGGGCCTGTTCACCGTCCTCGGCCCGCTCTTCGGCGACCGGCCCGGCAGCGGCATGGCAGGCATGTTCTTCCTCGCCGGCCTGGCGGGCATCGGGGTCTCCCTGTGGGGGCTGGCCAGCCGGAACATCCGCGAGATCGACCTCGTGATGCCGGACGCGGACGACGAGGCGGCCGACGACGCGCACGACGTCCGGGAAGACGAAGGGGTCCGGGATGAAGTGCGTGCATGAACTCGTCGAGGAGCGGGCGCGGTCGGCACCCGGCACCCTCGCGCTCATCGACGGCGACGACCGCCTGACGTACGCCGAACTCGACGCGCGCGCCGCCCGCTCGGCCGCACTGCTCGTCCGGCACGGCGTACGGCACGGCGACACGGTCGGCGTGCACCTGGAGCGGTCGGCCGAACTGGTCGTGACCGTCCTCGGCGTCCTCAAGGCCGGCGCCGCCTATCTGATCCTCGACCCCGGCTTCCCGGCGGCACGCCTCGCCGCGATGGCGACGGACGCGGCCGTCACCGCCGTCGTCACACCTCGCGGCCGGCACCTCGGCGGCCTCGACGCCCCCGTGGTGCACCCCGGGGACGCGGGGACGGCGACCGCGCTGCCGCACGGCACGGTTCCCGTACGCCCCGCCGACCGCGCCTGCGTGATGTTCACCTCCGGCTCCACCGGCCGCCCCAAGGGCGTCGCCGCCCCGCACGAGGCGGTCACGGCCACCCTCACCGGCCAGGACTTCGCCTCCTTCGGGCCGGGCGCGGTCTGGCTCCAGTGCGCGCCGCTGTCCTGGGACGCGTTCGCGCTGGAACTGTGGGGGCCGCTCGTGAACGGCGGCACCTGTGTGCTGCACCCCCCGGGCCGCCCCGAGCCCCTCGTGATGGCACGCCTGATCACGGAGCACGGTGTCACGTCCATGTACCTGTCGGCATCCCTGTTCAACGTGGTCGTGGACGAGTACCCGGACGCCCTCGACGGTCTGCGTGAACTCCTCGTGGGCGGCGAGGCGTTGTCGCCCCCGCACGTCGCCCGCGCCCTCGCGCGCCGGCCCGGCCTGAGGCTGGCCAACGGCTACGGCCCCGTCGAGTGCATGGTCTTCCTCACCACCCACCCGGTCACACCCGGGGACCTGGCCACCGGCGGCCCCCTCCCGATCGGCCGCCCGCTCGCCGGGAAACGCCTGTACGTCCTCGACGAAGGGCTGCGGCCGGTCCCCGACGGCGGCACGGGCGAGCTGTACGCGGCCGGTGCGGGCCTGGCCCGGGAGTACACCGGCCAACCCGCCCTCACCGCCGAACGGTTCGTCGCCGCCCCCGGGGGCGAGCGCCTCTACCGCACCGGCGACCTGGTCCGCCGCCGGCCCGACGGTGTCCTCGAACACCTCGGCCGTGCCGACAGCCAGATCAAGATCCGGGGCTTCCGGGTGGAGCCCGGCGAGATCGAGACCGTCCTGGCCGGTCACCCGGGCGTCGACCGGGCCGCCGTGGTCGCCCACGCCCACCCCGCGGGGGACCGGCAGCTGACCGCGTACGTCGTCCCGCGCGGCACCCCGGCACCCTCGGCGGCGGAACTGCGCGGCCACGCCCGCCGCACCCTTCCCGACCACCTGGTGCCGGCCGCCTTCGTCGTCCTGGACGCCCTGCCCCTCACCCCGAGCGGCAAGCTGGACCGGGCGGCGCTGCCGGAACCGGTCTTCGCCTCCGGGGGGACCAGCGGTACGGACGAGCGGGCCGGCGGCCCGGCCGACGCGACCGTGAGCGCCCTGCGCGCCCTGTTCTCCGAGGTCCTCTCGGCCCCCCTCGGTCCCGACGACGACTTCTTCCTCCTCGGCGGCAACTCCCTGCTCGCCGCCCGGCTGGCGGGCCGGGTCCGCTCCGCGCTCGGCGTCGAGCTGGACATCCGTACGCTCTTCGAGGCGCCCACCCCGGCCCGGCTCGCCCCGCTCGTCGAACGCGCGCCCGCCGCCGTACCGCCGCCCGGGCCCACCACCGCCGCGGGTCCGCTGCCCGTGTCCGACGCCCAGCAACGCCTGTGGTTCCTGGACCGGACCGGCGCGGGCGCCGCCTACAACCTCCCCATGCTGGTCCGGCTGCGCGGAGCGGTCGATCCGGACGCGCTCGCCGGCGCACTGGCCGACGTCGCCGACCGGCACGAGGTGCTGCGCACCCTCTTCGGCGAGACCGACGGCGTCCCGGTACGGCGTGTGCTGCGCGGGACACGGGCGCAGCCGCCCTTCGCGCACGAGCACGTCGGGGCCGCGGAGCTGGAGCCGGCCCTCGCGGAGGTGGCGCGGCACCGCTTCGACCTGAGCGCCGAACTGCCCGTCCGGGCGGTCCTGTTCACCCTCCGGGAGCGGCCGGACGAGCACGCGCTGCTCGTGCTCGTGCACCACATCGCCGGTGACGGCTGGTCGCTTCGCCCGCTGTTCCGTGACCTGTCGCGGGCCTATACCGCCCGGGTCCAGGGCCGGCCGGCCGGCCTCGGCCCGCTCGCCGTCCCCTACGCCGAGCACGCCCGTCGCCGCCTGGACCGGCTGGGCTCCCCGGCCGATCCCGCTTCCCCGGCGGCCGTGCAACTCGCCTACTGGAGGCGGCGGCTGGCGGGACTGGACGCCGACGGCCCGCTGCTGCCGCGCCGCCCGCAGGCGCCCGCGGTGCCCGGACCGGCCGCCGGGACCGTCGTACGGCGGCTGGACGCGGCGGCCCACGCCCGGCTCGTCGACTCCGCGAACGCCCAGGGCGCCACCCTCTTCATGGCCCTGCACGCCGCCCTGGTCACCGTGCTGCTGCGGGCCGGCGCCGGCCCCGACACGGCGGTCGGCGCACCCGTGGCGGCACGGGCGGCCGACAGTGACGTCGAGGACGTCGTCGGGTTCTTCGTGAACCTGCTCGTCCTGCGCGCCGACGCGTCCGGTGACCCGACCGCGGCCGAACTGCTGGCCCGCGTCCGGGACACCGACCTCGCCGCCTTCGCCCACCAGGACGTGCCGTTCGAGAGCGTCGTCGGCGCGCTCAACCCCGCCCGCAGACCCGGCCGGCAACCGTTCACCGAGGTGGTCCTGGCGCTGCAGAACAACGCGCGCGCCGAGGTCGCGCTGCCGGGCGCCGAGGCCGGCGTGGAGCTGGTGCGCACCGGGTCCGCCCGGTTCGAGCTGCTCGTCGACGTGTCCGAGACCACCGCCCCGGACGGCACGCCCGGCGGCCTCACCCTCACCTTCGAGTACCGGGCCGAGGCACTGGAGGAGTCCTTCGCGGGCTGGCTGGCCGAGGCGCTGCCGCAGGCCCTGGAGGCCGCCGCGACCGCCCCGGCGACCCGCCTCTCCGCGCTCCCCCTGCCCGCACCGCCCCGCAGGGCGGGCACCGCCGACCGCCTCGCGTCACCGGCGGCCCCCGCCACCGCGCCCGCGGCCGGCACCCCGTCCGAGGAGCGCGTCGCCGCGGTCTGGCGCGAGGTCCTCGGCCTGCCCCGGGTCGGCCGCCACGAGGACTTCTTCGCCCTCGGCGGCAACTCGCTGCGGGCCGTACGGGTCGCCGCCCGCCTGAGCACCCCCGACCGGCCGGTGACCGCCGCGCAGCTCTTCGCCACCCCCACCGTCGCCGCCCTCGCCGCCGCACTGGAGGGCACCGCGGCCCGCCCGCGGCCCGCCATGGCACCCATCCCGCGCAGACCGCGCGTACCGCACACACCCCAGACATCCCGGACGACCGCGGCCGAGCGCGGCGGCAGGAAGCAGGAGGACAGGCAGTGGACCTCAGCGTGATGTTCTTCGGTGCGGACAGCACCGCCGGCGGGCAGGTGCGGCACGAGCGCACCTACGAGGACATCCTCACCGTCGCCCGGACCGCCGACCGCCTCGGCTTCCACGCCCTGTGGACGCCCGAGCGCCACTTCCAGCAGGTCGGGCAGGTGTTCTCCAGCCCACCGGTGCTCAGCGCCGCGCTCGCCGTGGCCACCGAGCGGATCGGCATCCGGGCCGGCAGCGTCGTCCTGCCGTTGCACCACCCGCTGAAGGTCGCCGAGGACTGGGCGGTCGTGGACAACCTCTCGCACGGCCGGGCGGGGCTGTCGGTCGCCACCGGCTGGCACTCCGCCGACTTCGCGCTCGCGCCCGGCAACTACGCCGACCGCCGCGCCCGCACCCTGGACACCGTCCCCGTCCTGCGCTCGCTGTGGGCGGGGGACAGCGCGCCCTTCCCGGACGGCACGGGCAAGCCGGTGAGCGTGCTGCCCCAGCCGCGGCCCGTACAGGAGTCGCTGCCGCTGTGGATCACCACGTCCGGCAACCCGGAGACGTGGGAGGCGGCCGGCCGGCTGCGCTGCGGGGTGCTCGGCGCGACCGTCGGGCAGAGCCGGGACGACCTCGCCGACCGCATCGCCCGTTACCGCGCCGCCTGCGCGGCCGCCCCCGACCAGCGGGGCACCGACGCGCACGGCCGGGTGACGCTCATGGCACACACCTACGTCGGCGCCGACGACGCGGAGGTACGGCGCCTGGCCGCCGCCCCGCTGAAGACGTACCTGGCCTCCTACCTCCGCCAGACCGCCGCCAACCGCACCGCCGACGCCGGCACCGCCGCGCTCACCGAGGAGAAGACCGCGCTGCTCGCGGAGTTCGCGTTCGAGCGCTACCTGAGCTGGGGCAGCCTGCTGGGCTCGCCCGGCCACTGCGCCAAGATGCTCGCCGACCTGGCGGAGCTGGGCGTGGACGAGGTCGCCTGCTTCGTCGACTTCGGCCTCGGACTCGACGACGTGCTCACGAGCCTGAACCGGCTGGCCGAACTGAAAGAGAGCCTGTGATGACCGCCCCCGTCCGTCAGGGACCGCGGCCCGCCGCCTCCCTCGCCGACCGCTTCAGCGCCCTCGGCGGTGAGCAGCGCGTCAAGCTGCTGCGCAAGCTGGTGGAGAGCGGACGCGTGCGGGACGTGCCCGCCGTCGTCCCGCCGAGGGACCCCGCCCGGCCGGTCCGGCTCAGCCCCGCGCAGCAGGACCTGTGGGCGTACGAGTCGCTGTATCCCGGCACCCCCGCCCTCAACCTGTGCTGTGCGTACCACTTCGAGGACCCCGTGGACGTCGCCCACCTCCAGGCCGCGCTCACCCTCGTCCAGGAGCACCACGACATCCTGCGCACCCGGGTCACCGGCACCCCGGGCGGCGAACTCCACGTCGACTTCCCCGACTCCGGCCCCTTCGTGCTGGAGCGCGACGACCTGCGCGGCACCGGAACCACCGTCCACCAGGCCTTCGACGCCTTCCGCCGGCGCCCCTTCGACCTGGACCGGGGCAGGCTGATGCGCGGCCGTTTCGTACGCGTCGACGACCGCCGTACGACCCTGATGCTGAGCGTGCACCACGCCATCGCCGACTGGTGGTCCTTCGACGTCCTGCAGAACGAGTTCGCCGAGGCGTACCTGGCCATCCGTGACGGCGCCGTGCCCCGGCTCACCCGCCCCGGCGTCCAGTACGCCGACTTCTCCGCCTGGCAGGGCGAGCTGGAGGAGGCCGGTGTCTTCGGTGAGCGTCTCGCCTTCTGGCGCCGCTACCTGGCCGACCCGCCCGGCCCGCTCACCGCCCCCGGCCACGGATCCACCGCCGACGACCCCGGCCGCGACCCCGACGGCATCGTCCACATCGGCTTCGACCTCGACCCGTCCGCCGCCGCCGCCGTCCGCGCCCTGGCCCGCCGCTCCGGCACCACCGTCTACGGCGTCCTGATGGCCGCTTTCGCGGTCCTCGCCCACCGGGTCACCGGTGCCGAGGACATGGTGCTGGGCACCCCCGTCGCCAACCGGGCCGCCAAGGGCCTGGAACGGGTCATCGGCTACGTCATGAACGCCGTCCCCACCCGCTGGCGCGTACGCCCCGACAGCTCCTTCGCCGACCTCCTCACCGTGTTCGCGGCCGACTTCCCCGACCTCGTCGCCAACGCCGACCTGCCCGTCGGCCGGATCGTCGCGGCGACCGCACCCGAGCGCAGCATCGGCCGGTCCCCGCTGTTCCAGTGGGTCTTCATGCACCTCACCCAGCAGCCGAGCGTGTCCGCCGTACGCGAGTTCGCCGAACCCGAACGCATCCACACCGGCGGCGAGCACGACCTCGTCGGCGTGGTGAAGGACAGCGGCGACGCGATGATCGGCAGCTTCGAGATCCGTACGGACACCTTCTCGCCGGAAGCGGTCGCGCGCTGGGCCGAGTGCTACGTCGAGCTGCTCAGGCAGGTCACCGAGGACCCGGCGCTGCGGGTGGCAGACATCGACATCGTGCCGTCGGGCCTGCGCGAGCGCCTGCTCGCGACGGCGTCGGGCGCCGGTGCGGCGGCGCCGCTGTCGCTGCCCGAGCTGGTGGCCCGGCAGGCCGCCCGCACCCCGGACGCACCCGCGCTCGACACCGGCACGCGGACCCTGTCGTACGCCCAACTCGCCGACCGGGTCGACCGGCTGGCCGGCGCCCTGGCCCGGCGCGGGGCCGGCCCCGGGCGCCTCGTGGCGCTCGTCCGCGGCCGTGGCACGGACTGGCCGGTGACCGCGCTGGCCGTCCAGCGGACGGGTGCCGCGTACCTGCCCCTCGATCCCGAGCACCCCGCGGAACGGCTGCGGCGCACGCTGGCCGACGCGGGGCCGGTGCTGGTCGTCGCGGACGACGCGCTGCCGGCGGCCGGCGACGTACCGGTGCTGGTGCCGGGCCCCGAGGCGTACGAGGGCGAGCCGTTGACCGCCCCCTACCCGGACCCGTCCAGCCCCGCCTACGTCATCCACACCTCGGGTTCCACCGGCACCCCCAAGGGTGTCGTCGTCCCGCACTCGGGCCTGGCCGCGCTCGCGAAGTCCCTGGCGGACCGGCTGGACCTGGCCTCCGGGGACCGGGTGCTCCAGCTGGGCCCCCCGACCTTCGACATATCGGTCGCCGACCTGTGCATGGCCTTCGGCTCCGGCGCGACCCTGGTCCTGCCGCCGGCCGGGATGCTGCTGGGGGACGACCTGGCGCGGGTGCTGACGCGGCGGCGGGTGTCCGCGGTCATGACGACACCGTCCGTGCTGGCGACGGTCCCGGCCGGTGCCTGCCCGGACCTGAGGGTGCTGGCGGTGGGCGCGGAGGCCTGCCCGCCGGAGCTGGTGGAGCGCTGGGCGGCGGACGGCCGCCGCTTCCACAACGTGTACGGCCCCACCGAGGCCACCGTCGCGGTCACGATCTCCGAGCCCCTCGGCCGTGGGAGCGGGCCGACGCGCGCACCGCTCGGCCGGCCCTTCGCCGGCGCGCGGGTACGCCTGCTCGACGACCGGCTCCGCCCGGTGGCCCCCGGCACGCGGGGTGAGCTGTACCTCTCCGGCCCCCTGGCCGACGGCTACCTGCACCGCCCCGCGCAGACCGCCGAGCGCTTCACGGCCGACCCCTACGGCCCCCCGGGCGCCCGCATGTACCGCACCGGCGACCTCGCCTGGCAGGACGACGACGGCACCCTGCACTACCTGGGCCGCACCGACGACCAGGTCAAACTGCGCGGCCTGCGCGCGGAGCCCGCCGAGATCGCCGCCACCCTCGCCGAACACCCCTCCGTCGGCGGCTCGGTGGCCGTCGTCCGGGAGGGCGGGGCCGGCCGCCCGCAGCTGGTCGGATACGTCGTCCCGGCCCCCGGCCACACCCCTGACCCGGGCACCCTGCTCGCCCACGCGGCCGAACGTCTGCCCGCCGGCCTGGTCCCGGCCGACGTGGTCGTCCTCGACGCGTTCCCGCTGACCTCCAACGGAAAGATCGACGGGGCCGCCCTGCCCGCCCCCGCCCCCCGCGGCCCGGCCGCGTCCCCCGCCGGCCGCCGCCCCGCGTCCCCGGCCGAACGGACCCTGTGCGCCCTGTACGCCGAGGTCCTCGGCACCGAACCCTCCGACGTGGACGCGGACGCGGACTTCTTCCGGCTCGGCGGCGACAGCATCATGGCCATCCAGCTCGCCGCCCGGGCCGCCGCGGCCGGTCTGCTCCTCGCCCCGCGGGACGTCTTCACCGCCCGCACCCCAGCCCGCCTGGCCCTGTCGGCCCGCCCGGCGGCCCCGGAGCGGCCCGCCGGCCCCGACCTGGCCGAGGGCCGCCTCCCGCTCACCCCGATCATGCACTGGTGGCGCGAACAGGGCACCCCGCTCGGCACGTTCATCCAGTCCATGGTGTTCCCCGTCCCGCACGGCGTCGGCCAGGACCGCGTCCGGGCCGCCGTCGCGGCCCTCGCCGAACGGCACGCCGCCCTCCGCATGCGGCTGATACGGCACGACGAGTCCACCGACTGGGAACTGGAGGCGGGCCCGGCCACCGTACGCACGGAACGCGTCGCCGTCCCCGCCGGCACCGACCCGGCCGGCCTCGCCCAGGAGTCGGCGCGCTCCGCCGTACTCGACCCGGAGCAGGGGGAGATGCTGCGGGCGCTCTGGCTCGACGCCGGACCCGGCCGGCCCGGTCTCCTGCTGCTCCTCGTGCACCACCTGGCCGTCGACGGGGTGTCCTGGCGGGTGCTGGGGCAGGAACTGGCGGGGCTGCTGGCGGACGGCGGCGAACCTCCGGCGGATCCGGGCGCCTCGTTCACCCGGTGGGCGCGGCTGCTGGCCGCCGAGGCGGACCGGGCGACGGACGAACTCGGCTGGTGGACCGGCCGGCTGGCCACCGCCGGCACGGCCCGGCTGACGGACGGACCGGACGGCTGGACGAGCCGGTCGGCCGCGTCCGCCACCGCCCACCGCCGCGCCGCCGTCACCGTCGAACTGGACGCCGAACTGACCCGGTCCGCCCTGGTCACCCTGCCCGGCGCCTTCCACTGCGGCACCGACGCCGTCCTGCTCACCGCCCTGGTCCGCGCGGCCGTCCGCCGGCGCGGCACCGGTACGGCCCTCCTCCTGCACCTGGAGGGACACGGCCGCGAGGCACTGTCGGCGCCCGTCGACGTCTCGCGCACGGTCGGCTGGTTCGTCACCCAGTACCCGGTCCTCCTCGACCCCGGCCCGGACCGCGGCCCCGCGGCGCTCAAGCAGGTCAAGGAGCAACTGCGGGCGGTGCCGTCCGCCGGCCTCGGCTGGGGCCTGCTGCGCTACCTCCACCCCGAGGCCGGCCCCGCCCTGGCCGCGCTGCCCGCTCCCGACGTCCGCTTCGCCTACCTGGGGCGGTTCGCCGGGGACGACGCGGCCGGCGGGCGGTTGCTCGACTCCGGACCGGAAGCGGTGCCGGTCGCGCACGCCCTGGAGATCGACGCCCTGGCCCGGGGCACGGAGGGCGAACCGCGGCTGGAGGCGACCTTCTCCTACGCGGAGGGCGTCCTCACCGAGGACGGCGTACGCGAGCTGGCCCGGCTGTGGACCGAGGAACTCACCGCCCTCGTGGCGGACACGGCGGACGGCTCCGCCGCCGGCCACACCCCGTCCGACTTCCCGCTGGTCGACCTGACCGTCGACCAGCTCATGGAGTACGAGAACGACCTGGACTTCGAGGAGGACGCCGACGGCTCCGACGGCCTCGACGGGGAGGTGACGTTCCGGTGAGCGGGAACGTCCAGGACGTCCTGCCGCTGTCCCCGGCCCAGGAAGGACTCCTCTTCCACACCCTGCGGGACACCACGGGACCCGACCCCTATCTGGTCCAGGCCCGGTTCCGGATCGGCCCCGGCACCGACCCGGGGCGGGTACGGGCCGCGGTGACGGAACTGCTGCGGCGCCACCCCAACCTGCGCGCCTGCTTCCGCCACGAACGCCTCGAACGGCCCGTGCAGATCGTTCCGCGCGCGGTGAAGGTGCCGTGGCGGGAGGCCGACCTCACCGGCCTCGACCCCGACGAGACGGCCGTGCGGATGCGACGGCTGCTGGAGTCGGACGCCGCCCGGCGCTTCGACCCCGCCCGGCCGCCCCTCGTGCGGGCCACCCTCGCCCGCCACGACACGGGTGCCGAACTGCTCCTGTCCTTCCACCACATCCTGCTCGACGGCTGGTCCATGCCGGTCGTGGAGGCGGACCTGGCCGCCCTGGTCGCGGGCCGCCCGCTGCCGCCCGCCGCCCCCTACCGCGACTACCTGGCGTGGCTGGCGCGGCAGGACCGGCACAAGGCGGAGACGGCCTGGGCCGAGGCACTGGAGGGGCTCGAACCGCCCGCGCCGCTCGCGACCGCGGCCGACGACGGCTCCTGCGACCGCGCCCAGGTCCGTCTGCCCGCCCACCTGACCGCCGCGCTCACCCGGCGCGCCGCGCAGGCCGGCGTCACCCTCAACACCCTCGTCCAGGCGGCCTGGGCACTCGTCCTGGCCCGGACCACGGGCTCCCGGGACGTGGTCTTCGGCGCGGTCGTCTCCGGCCGCCCGCACGACCTGCCCGGCGTCGAGAGCATGGTGGGCCTGTTCGTCAACACGCTCCCGGTACGGGTCCGGCTGCGTACCGGCGAGACCACGGCCGAACTGCTGGGCCGCCTCCAGGACGAACAGTCCCGGCTCGTCGCCCACCAGCACGCGCGGCTCGCCGACGTACAACGCGCCGCGGGCGTGGGGGAGCTGTTCGACTCCGTCCTCGCCTTCGAGAACTTCCCGCAGCGAGGTGAGGACGACACCGGCCCGGACGAGCTGACCCTCGTGCGGGTCACCGACGCCACCCACTACCCGGTGACGCTGGCCGTCACCGCCGGCGAGCGGCTGTGGCTGTCGGTCGGCTGCCGCCGGGGCCTGTCGGCGTCCGCGGTGGCCGGCCGCGTGGCCCATGCCCTGGGCGTGCTGGCGGGCGACCTCGACCGGCCGGCGGACGGCCTCGACGTCCTGCCGCCCGCGGAACACCTGCGGCTGATCGACCTCGCCACCGGTCCGGTCCGCCCCGTGGCCCGGCCGGCCACCGTCACCGCCCGGTTCGCCGCGCAGCGGGCCCGGACCCCCGACTGCCCGGCCGTCGAGTCGGACGGCACCACCCTCACCTACGCCGACCTGGACCTGGCCTCCGATGCCCTGGCCGCCCGTCTGGTCCGGGCGGGTACGGCCCCCGGCGACACGGTCGCCCTGCTGGCCGCCCGCTCCCCGTCCGTCGTCGTGGCCCAGCTGGCCGTCCTCAAGGCGGGCGCCTGCTGGCTGCCGCTGGACCCGGCCCAGCCGCCCGAACGCCTGGCCCGGCTGACGAAGGCGGCCGGGGTCCGGCTGGCGCTGACCGCGGGGACGGCGGCCGAACCGCCCGACGGCGTGCTGAGCCTGGACATCGACGAGCCCGGGCCGCCCCCCGCCTCGCCCCTCCCGGAAACCCACCCCGGCTCACCCGCCTGTGTCCTGTACACCTCCGGCTCCACCGGCGAACCCAAGGGCGTCGTCGTCCCGCACCGCGGCATCGTCGAACTCGCCGCCGACGCCCGCTTCCAGGGCGGCGGCCACCGCCGTGTGCTGGCGCACGCCCCCTGCACCTTCGACTCGGCGACGTACGAGGTGTGGGTGCCGCTGCTGAACGGCGGGACGGTCGTCATCGCCCCGCCCGGCCCCGTCACCCCCGGCGTCCTGCGCCGCGTGATCCCCGGGCGGCGGATCACCGCGCTGTTCCTCACGCCCGAACTCCTGCGCACGGTCGCGGAGATCGCGCCGGAGTCGGCGGCCGGGCTGAGGGAGATCTGGGCGGGCGGCGACGTACTCGCCCCCGAGACCGTGACCCGGCTGCGGGCGCACAGCCCGGGCACCACCGTCGTCAACGGGTACGGCCCCACCGAGGCGACCGTCTTCGCCACCGCCCACACCACCGACGGCGCCCCCGGCGCGATCCCCATCGGCCGCCCGCTGGACAACACCCGCGCCTACGTCCTGGACGGGCTGCTGCGCCCGGTGCCCGACGGAGGCACCGGCGAGCTGTACCTCGCCGGGACCGGCCTGGCGCACGGCTACCTCATGAGGCCCGCGCAGACGGCGGAGCGGTTCGTCGCCGACCCGTACGGGCCGCCGGGCAGCCGCATGTACCGCACCGGCGACCTGGCCCGCTGGACCGGCGACCGCGTCCTCGACTTCCGCGGCCGCGCCGACGACCAGATCAAGGTGCGCGGCGTGCGCATCGAACCGGCCGAGGCGGAGACCGCGCTCGCGGCCTGCCCCGGGGTACGGCGGGCCGTCGTCGCCGCGCGCCCGGACGCCGCCGGCGGCAAACGGCTCGCGGCATGGCTCCTGCCGGACGAGGCCACGGACGACGAGTGGCCCGAACTCCTGCGCCGCGCCAGGGAATTCGCCGCCCGGCAGCTGCCCGCCCACCTCGTGCCCTCCGTCTGGGCCCGCATCGACCACGTACCGCTCACCCGCCACGGCAAGACGGACCGGGCCGCCCTGCCCGAGCCGACGGGTGACGCGACCGGCGGGCCGGGCACCCGCGCTCCGCGCGACGACCGCGAACGGTGGCTGTGCGCGCTGTTCGCGGAGGTGCTCGGTGTGCCCGGCACCCACCCGGACACCGACTTCTTCACGGCCGGCGGCCACTCCCTGACCGCCCTGCGCCTGGCCTCGAAGGCCCGGGTGCCGCTGGCCGCCCTGTTCGCGGCTCCGACCCCCGCCCTGCTCGCCGCCCGCACCACCCCCACCCCCGCCCCCGGCACCGACCTGGCACCCCTCCTCACCCTCCGCACGGGCGACCGCACCCCCCTGTTCTGTGTCCATCCCGCCCTCGGCCTCGGCTGGTCCTTCGCCGCCCTCCTCCCGCACCTCCACCCGGACCGGCCGGTGCACGCCCTGCAGAGCCCGGCGCTCACCGAGGGCGCGGACCGGCTCCCGGCGAGCGTCGCCGCGCTGGCCGAGGCGTACACCGAACGCATCCGCGCACTCGTGCCGCACGGCCCGTACGCCCTGCTGGGACGCTCCTTCGGCGGTCCCGTCGCCCACGAGATCGCCGTACGCCTGCGCCGGGCCGGGCAGGAGGTGCGGCTGCTGGCCGTGCTGGACGCGATGCCCCAGCCCCCCGGCACCCCCCGGCTGCCGGCGGACGTGGTCGAGCGGGAGGCGCTGCGGATCCTGCTCCACAGCCACGCCCCGGACCGGCCCGCGCCCCCCGGCCGCTACGGCCGCACCGAGGCGTTCGCGGTGATCCGGACCACCGACAGCCCGCTCGCCGGCCTCGGTGACGGGGTGCTGCACGCCATGACCGACGCGGGCGCCCACCACATCCACCTCGCCCGCGCCTGGCGGCCGTCCCGTTACGACGGCCCCGTCACCTTCTTCTCCGCGACCCAGCAGGCCCACGCGGGGACCGCCGAGAAGGCGGCGGCCTGGCAGCCCGTCACCGCCGCCCTCGACGTGCACGAACTCGCCTGCACACACAGCGGAGTACTCCAGCCGGACCCGGCCGCACGCGTCGCCGCGGTCCTCGAAACCACCCTCCGGGGGGAATGACCCATGACCACCGACGCACCCGCCCCCACCGAGCCGGCCGTCGACGAGGAGTACGAGTTCCCCGTCTCCGACGCGCAGAGCCGGCTGCTCGTCCTCGACCAGCTGAACCCGGGCACCGCGCAGTACAACGTGCCGGCGGCCTTCGCCGTGACCGGCCCCTTCGACGTCGCCGCGTTCGGCCGTGCGCTGGACACGCTGGTCGCCCGGCACGAGTCGCTGCGCACCGTCTTCCGCACCACCGCGGACGGCACGTACACCCAGCGCGTGCGGGCCGCCGGCGGCGCGGCGCTCACCGTCGAGGAGGAGGTCCCCGCCGGCCGCGTCGACGCGCTGCTGCGGCGGGAGGCCGCCCGCCCCTTCGACCCGGCGGCCGGACCGCTGCTGCGCTGCACGGTGTACGCCGTCGACGACGGCACCCACCGCGTGCTGCTCGTCGCCCACCACCTGGTCTGCGACGGCTGGTCGCTGGGCGTCATGCTGGACGCGCTCGGTGCCGCCTACCGGGACGAAGCGGCCGGACGGCCGCACAGCCCGCCGGGCCGGCCCCTGCAGTTCCCGGACTTCGCGGTCTGGCAGCGCGAACGCCGGGCGGCGGGGGAGTACGACACGGCCGTACGGCACTGGGTGGAGGCACTTCGGGGCGCGCCCGCCGTCCTGGAGCTGCCCACGGACCGGCCGCGGCCCGCGTCGCGCTCCGTGGCCGGCGGCAGCACCCGTTTCCTGATCCCGGCCGCCACGCGGGCCCGCCTCGCCGAGGCGGCCGGCGCCTGCGGGGCGACGCCGTTCATGGCGCTGTTCGCCGCCTACGCCGCCTTCCTCGCCCGGCTCTCCGGCCGCGACGACCTGGTCATCGGCTACCCGGTGTCCGGCCGCGAGCACCCCGACCTCCAGCACACCGTCGGCATGCTCGCCGGCACCCTCGCGCTGCGCGTCGACGTGAGCGGCGACCCCTCCTTCCACGAGCTGACCGGCCGTGTCCGCGCCGCCCTGCGGGCCGCCGCCCCGCACCAGGACGCCCCGTTCGAGGCGGTGGTGGACGCCCTCGCCCCGGTCCGCGCGGCCGGTCACGACCCGGTGGTCCAGGTCGTCTTCTCCTACGACGACGACACCTCCCTCACCCTGGACCTGGCCGGAGCCGGCACGCGGCGGCTCGAAGTCGACCTGGACACCGCCAAGTTCGACTTCCACCTGCACGTGGAGCGCTGGGGGGAGGACCTGGCCGCCCAGTTCATCCACCGCGGCGACCTGTTCGAGACGGCGACCGTGCGCCGCTGGACCCGCAACTTCACCGTCCTCCTGGACGGCCTCCTCACCGACCCGCACGCCCCGCTCTCCCGCCTGGCCACGGTCGCGGAGGACGAGCGGCGGCTGCTCGTCGCGCAGAACGACCGCCTCCACGGCGCCGCCCCCGCCGACCGCCTGGTCCCCGACCTGATCGCCGGTGTCGCGGCGGCCCGCCCGGAGGCCACCGCGCTCGTCCACGGCGCGGAACGCCTCAGTTACCGCCGGCTCATGGAGCGCGCCGACGCGCTGGCGGCCCGGTTGCGCGCCGCCGGCGTGGGCCCCGGCAGCCGGGTCGGACTGCTCCTGCCCCGCTCGGCGGACCAGGGCATCGCCGCGCTCGCGGTGCTGCGGGCGGGCGGCGCCTACGTCCCCCTGGACCGCGCCCACCCCGGCGACCGCCTGCGCTACATGCTCGACTGCTCCGGCACCGGCCTGCTGCTGACCGCCGAGGCCACCGCCGGGCAGGGCGCGGACCTCGGCGTGCGCTGTCTGCGCGTCGACCGCACCGACCCCGCCGAGCCGCCGCCCGTCACCGACGGCCCGGCACCCGGTGCCCGCGACCTCGCCTACGTCCTGTTCACCTCCGGCTCCACCGGCCGGCCCAAGGGCGTGGCCGTCGAACACCGCTCCCTGGTCAACCTGACCACGGCCGTCCGCCACCACTTCCCGGTGACGGCCGCCGACCGGGTGCTGCAGTTCGTGGCGTTCGGCTTCGACGTCGCCGTCTCCGACCTGTTCTTCCCCTGGGCGGCGGGCGCCGAACTGCACGTCCCGACCGAGGACGAACGCCTCGGTGAGGGCCTGCTGCACCGGCTGCGCGACTCCCGCATCACCTATGTGTTCCTGCCGCCGTCCGCCGCCATGCTGCTGCCCGACATCAAGGGAAAACTGCCCGACCTGCGCACCGTCGCGGTCGGCGGCGAGGCGTGCCCCGCCGAACTCGTCGAGCGGCTGCACGAGCCCGGCCGGCGGATCGTGAACGCCTACGGCCCGAGCGAGGTCTCCGTCTACTCCCACACCGCCGACCTGGCCCCCGGCGACCCGGTCGTGCTCGGCCGCGCGGTGGCGGGCAGCCGCTGCTACGTCCTGGACGAGTGGCTGCGCCCCGTCCCCGTGGGCGTCACCGGCGAGGTCTACATCACCGGCGCCGGACTCGCCCGCGGCTACATCGAGCGGCCCGGCCTGACCGCCGAGCGGTTCGTCGCCGACCCGTACGGCGCCCCCGGCACCCGGATGTACCGCAGCGGCGACCTCGGACGCGTCGACGCGCACGGCGTGCTGAGCTACCTGGGCCGCAGCGATCTGCAGGTCAAGCTGCGCGGGGTGCGCATCGAGCCGGGCGAGATCGAGTCGCTGCTGGCCGCCCACCCGGCGGTGCGGATCGCGGCGGCGGCCGTGCGCGGCACCGGCGAGGAACAGCGGCTCGTCGCCTACGTGGTGGGCCGTGACGGAGCCGTCCCACCCGCCGACGGCGCCCTGCGCGCCCACCTCGCCGAGCGGCTGCCGGCCTTCATGGTCCCCGAGGTGTTCGTCCGCCTCGCGGAACTGCCGCTCAACGGCAACGGCAAGATCGACCGCTCCCGGCTGCCCGAACCGGACCTCACCCGCCGCACCCCGGACGCGGGCACCCCGGACGCGGGCGGGACGGACGCGAACGGGACGGCCACCGCGACCGAGCGGCTGGTCGCGGACATCTGGGCCCGCGTGCTCACCATGGACCGGGTCGACGTCCACGACAACTTCTTCGACCTGGGCGGCAACTCGGTCCGCCTGATGCGCGTGCTGGCCGCCCTGCGCGAGGCCGCCGTGGACGGCGGGCTCACCCTGGTCGACCTGTTCCGCCACCCCACCGTCGCCTCCCTCGCCGCCCGCCTCGACCAGGTCCGCGTGGCGGACCCCACCGACTCCGCGGCCCGTGGCCGTGAACGGCACCAGCGGCGCACCGCCGCCCGACGTCTCCGCTCCCGGAAAGGCACCCTGCGATGACCGACACCACAGCCGCCGAGACCCTCGACTCCGCCATCGCCGTCATCGGCATGAGCGGCCGGTTCCCCGGCGCCCCCGACCTCGACACGTACTGGCGGAACCTGCTCGGCGGCGTCACCTCCATCACCGACTTCACCGAGGAGGAGCTCCTCGCCGACGGTGCGGACCCCGACGAGATCCGCGGTCGCGACTACGTCCCCTCCAAAGGCGTCCTCGCCGACGCCGACCGCTTCGAGGCCGCCCTCTTCGGCTTCAACCGCACCGAGGCCGCCGCTCTCGACCCGCAGCACCGGCTGCTCCTGCAGACCGCCTGGTCCGCCCTGGAGGACTCCGGACACGACCCCCTCGGCGCACCGCGCCGCACCGGCGTCTACGTCGGCGGCGGCGTCACCGAACACATGCTGGCCGCCCAGACCGACCCCCGGCAGGCCGCGCAGATCGGCGCGCTCCAGGTCCGCATCCTCACCGACCGCGAGTTCCTCGCCCCCTGGATCTCCTACCGCCTCGGCCTCGACGGCCCGAGTCTGACCGTCCAGACCGCCTGCTCCACCTCCCTGACGGCGATCCATCTCGCCTGCCAGGCCCTGCTCCTCGGGGACTGCGACACCGCGCTCGCCGGAGGCGTCGCCGTCGACACCGTCCACAGACGCGGATACGTCCACTACCAGGGCGGCATCTTCTCGTCCGACGGCCGCTGCCGCCCCTTCGACGAGGCGTCCGGCGGCACCGTGCCCGGCAACGGCGTCGGCGTGGTCGTGCTGCGCCGGCTCGCCGACGCGCTCGCCGACGGCGACCCCGTCCGCGCGGTCATCCGCGGCAGCGCCGTCACCAACGACGGCGCCGCCCGCGTCGGCTTCACCGCCCCCGGTGTCGACCAGCAGACCGCCGCCATCGTGGAGGCCTGGACGGCGGCCGGTCTCGACCCGGCCGACGCCCAGTACCTGGAGGCGCACGGCACGGCCACCGAGCTGGGCGACCGGATCGAGGCGACCGCCGCGACCGCCGCGTTCAAGGGCGCCCTCGGCACCGGTTCCATCGCTCTGGGCTCGGTGAAGGCGAACATCGGCCACCTGGACGCGGCCGCGGGCGTGGCCGGGGTCATCAAGACCGTGCTGATGCTGGAGCACGCCGTCATCGCCCCGACCGCCGGAGCCGGCCGCCCGCATCCCGAACTCGCCCTGGACGGCTCGCCCTTCCACGTGGTCACCGAGGCCGAACCCTGGCCGGAGCCCGAGCACGGCCGCCGCCGGGCCGGGGTCAGCTCGGTCGGCATCGGCGGCACCAACGTCCACGTCGTGCTGGAGGAGGCCCCGCCCCGCCCCCGGGACACCGGATCGTCGGGCCCGGAGGTGCTGCTGCTGTCCGCTCACACCGAGGACGCCCTCAGGTCCCTGGCCGGCCGCCTGGCCACCGCCCTGCGCGCCCCGGACGCCCCCTCCCTCGCCGACACCGCCCACACCCTGCGGTTCGGCCGCACACCGCTCGCCGTCCGCGCCTACGTGCTGGCCGCCGACCGGGAGGAGGCCGCGATCGGTCTCGGCGAACTCGCCGAGGGCCGCACGGTGTCGGCCCCGGCCGCGGCGGACGACCTGCGCGCGATCGGGGAGGCGTGGCTGCGCGACGAGCGGCTGCCGTGGCCGCGGCGGGGCCGCCGGGTCTCGCTGCCGGCGTACCCGTTCGGCGGGGAGAGCTACGGGCAGCTCAGCCTGGGGACGGCACCGGCCGCACGGGGACAGGCGTCCCAGGGACCGCGGTCGCACGGTCCGGAGGTGCACGGTACGCAGTCGCACGGTCCGCAGTCCCAGGGGGCGTCCCCGGCGCCGGAGCCCGGGGCCGCGGATGCGGGCGCCGGCCTGGACACGTCCGTCCGCGCCCTCCTCGTCGAGACGCTCGGCCTGGACGACGGAGGCGACCTGAGCATGACCTACTTCGCCGCCGGCGGCGACTCCCTCGCCGCCGTCCACCTGGTCGGCTGCCTGCGTGACGACTTCGGCATCGACGTGCCGCTCACCCTGTTCCTGGAAGAGCTGACGCTGGAGGAGCTGGCCCGGCGGATCGTCGAGGCCCGGGAACCGGACGACGTGCTGGACGCGCTGCTCAGCGAGTTCGAGGGCGCGTGAGGCGATGAGCACAGGGGAAAGGGGCCGGTGGCGACCACCGGCCCCTTTCCCCTGCCTCACACGCGGACGCCTCAGAGCGGGTGCCTCACAGCGGACGCCTCACGCGCGGGCGAAGACCGACGCGAACACCCGGGCCAGGTACGGCAGATGGCCGTCCAGGTAGAAGTGCCCGCCGGTCAGCACATGCGCCGTGAACGGCCCCTCGGTCTCCTGCCGCCAGGCCCGCACCGCCTGCGCCGGCACCCTCGGATCGGCGTCCCCGGTCAGCGCCACCACCGGGCAGCGCAGCGGGGGACCGGGACGGTAGGAGTAGGCGGACAGCATCGCGTAGTCCGCGCGCAGGGCGGGAAGCGCGACCTCCAGCAGCATCGGGTCGGCCAGCAGACTGTCGTCCGTCCCGGCCAGCAGCCGCATCTCCGCCAGCAGTTCGGCGTCCGTGGGCACCCCGGCCCAGTCCGTCGTGACCGGCAGCGAGGGCCCGTTGTGCCCCGACACGAACAGCGCGGCGGGGGCCCGGCCCCGCGCCTGCAGCGCCCTGGCCGTCTCGAACGCCGCGAGCGCGCCCATGCTGTGCCCGAACAGCGCGAGCGGCCTGCCCGCCGGATCCGCGGGCAGCGCGTCCAGGACGGCGTCCACGACCTGGTCGATCCGCTCGGCGAACGGCTCCGCGAAGCGGTCGTGCCGGCCCGGGTACTGCACCACCAAGGGCTCCAGCGGACCGGCGACCGCGGCCGACAGCGCGTGCTGGGCGCCGGCCGCGCCGCCCGCGTGCGGGAAGCACAGCAACCGAACGGGGGCGTCGGGGGCGCGGTGGAAGCGCCGTATCCAGCCGTCCATGGAAGTCCCTCTCTCCTGAAGTACGTGACTCTCCTGAAGTGCGCGAGACGGCAGGGCCCCGCGCCGGTTCACCCGGCCCGGGGCCCTGCCTCGTCCGTCACGCCGGCCGGATCACTCCGCCGCGGCCATCCAGCTCTCCAGCTGTTCCAAGGTCGTGCCGGGGTCGGCGACGAGCACGTTCAGCTCGTCGTCGTGCGGGTTGAGGGTGACGACGGCGGGACAGCGGTGGCAGCCCTCGACGCCGACCTGGTTCCACCACTTGCAGTGCGGACGCAGGTGGCACCGTGGTACGGCCGCGGATCCGGCCTCGGTCTTCGGCGGCACGGCCCGTATGCGCTCGATCAGACCGCACGCCTCGCCCACCCGGTTCGCGCAGTCCGACACGCAGTGCGAGGCGAACCGCAGCACCCGGTTGGGAGCGATGCCCTCCGGAATGCTGCCCAGGACCTCGGCCGCCGGTACCGGGTCGGCGAGGTAGACGACCTCGCCGCGGTCTCCGGAGCGGACGCCGAGCACCACGCTCTCCGGGCGACTCGCGTCACCGGAGGGACACCAGTTGAGGGGCCGTGGCCCCGCGGAACCGTCCACGGTGCTCACCTCCGCGGCCTTAGCAGGCGTCCGGGTGGACGACCGACTTGCCGGTGTCGGCGACGATGCCGCCGACCACGCCGTCGGTGACGGCACCGCTCTCCTTCTCGGCCGCGACGGCCTTGGCGATGTTCGCCGCCAGCTGCTCCTGCGAGGTGATCCGCTCGGACCGGGACGCCGCCGCGGCGGGCGCACCGGCCGCCGTGACGAGTCCGGTGACCAGCGCCGCGGCCGCGGCCGCCGTACGAAGACCCTTGTTCATCTGAGCCCCTTCCCAAGTCTGCCGACTGATACGGAACCTGACGGTAGGCCGGGAGCGGGCCCGGGACCGGCGGTCGGGGCGGCAGCTGCGCGGAGTCACCGGACCACGGCTGCCGCCGGGCCGCCCCTTCCACCGCACCGGCTGCTGGGAGGATGGCCGGAGCGAGTCGGGCAGGGGGGCGTATGGGGCGGGGCGAACGGGACGCGGTCGCGCGTGGGGCGCGGCTGTGTGAGGCGGCTGAGGCGGTGGCCGGGGATCACGGCAGGGCCGTCGAGGCGGTGCGGGCGGCGCTGAAGCCGATCCAGGACGCGGCGGTGGAGCAGGCTCTCGACGCCATTCCCGTGGCGCGGCTGCAGGAGGCCACCGAAGGGCGGCTGAGACTGGCGAACGTCGAGCGGAGCGGCCTGCGCACGGTCCGTCAGGTGCTGGACGCCGGGCCCTACCGGTTGCGGCAGATTCCCGGGGTGGGGCAGCGGACCGTCGACCAGATCATCGCCGCGGCGCAGAGGCTGTCCGAGATGGCGCTGGAGACCGTCGCCGTGCGCCTGGACGTCGACCGGCCGGAGCCGCGCACGACCGCGCTCGTCCGGGCGCTGCACGTGCTGGTGGAGGCGGGCGCGGACGCGCGGCGCGCGGTCGACACGGCCGCCGGGCTGACGCGGCGGCTCGTCCCCCTGCTGGCGGACGCCAGGCCGGCGGCCGGGCGGCTGCGCCTGCTGGTCGCGGGGCGCGCCGCACGGGCTCGCGCGCTGGAGGCCGTCGAGCAGCTCCGGGCCGTCCTGGCGGAGGCCGGGCGGGCGGGCACCCCGGAGCTGCTCGCGCAGGCGTCGGTGGACCTGCTGCGGGGGCCGTCGGACGACATCGCGGCCTGGGTGGACTTCGAGCTGCGCTCCGCCGAGTACTACGCCCTGCTCGCCGAGATCTCCGGGCACGCTCCCGACACGGCCGCCGCCGAGGGCTTCCTGCCCGAGGACATCACCGCGCGGGTACGGGCCCAGCGCCTGGACGACTCCCGTCGGCGCGTGTCGCTGCGCGGCTACCAGGCGTTCGGCGCCCGTTTCGCTCTCGCGCAGCGCAGGGTGATCCTCGGCGACGAGATGGGGCTCGGCAAGACCATCCAGGCCATCGCCACGCTCGCGCATCTCGCCGCCGCGGGGGACACCCACTTCCTGGTCGTCTGTCCGGCGAGCGTCCTGGTCAACTGGACGCGGGAGACCGAGGCGCGCAGCACCCTGCGGGTCCTGCCGCTGCACGGTCCGGACCGGCAGGACGCCTTCGCCGACTGGAGGGGGCGGGGCGGGGTCGGTGTGACGACCTTCGACGCGCTGCGCGGGTTCCCGGTCCCGGACGCCGGGGAGGTCGGTCTGCTGGTGGTGGACGAGGCGCACTGCGTGAAGAACCCCCAGGCCCTGCGTTCCCAGGCCGTGGCCCAGTGGGCGGGGCGCTGCGAACGGGTCCTGTTCATGACCGGCACACCGATGGAGAACCGGGTCGCGGAGTTCCGCAGCCTGGTGCGCATGCTCGACGAGGAGGTGGCCGACCGCCTCGACGACCGGGACGGCCTGGCCGGGCCCGTGGCCTTCCGGAAGGCGGTCGCGCCTGTCTACCTGCGCCGCAACCAGCAGGATGTGCTGACCGAACTGCCCGCCCGCCAGCTCACGGACGAGTGGGAGGAACTGAGCCCTTCGGACGAGGATGCCTACCGGGAGGCCGTGCGCGCGGGAAACTTCATGGCGATGCGCAGGGCCGCCTACCGGTGCCCGGAGAAGTCGGCCAAGCTCGGCCGGCTCCGGGAGATCGTCCGGGAGGCCGGTGACAACGGCCAGAAGACGCTCGTCTTCTCCGCCTTCCGCGACGTGCTGGAGGCGGTGCGGGCCGCCCTTCAGAGCGAAGTGGGCCGGGACCTGCCGGTGTTCGGCCCGCTCACCGGAAGCGTGCCGCCCCGGCAGCGGCAGAGTGTGGTGGACGGGTTCGCGGGTGTGCCGGGGCCGGCGGTGCTGCTCGCCCAGATCCAGGCGGCCGGCGTCGGCCTCAACATCCAGGCCGCCTCCGTGGTCGTCATCTGCGAGCCCCAGATCAAACCGACGCTGGAGCACCAGGCCGTGGCCCGCGCCCATCGGATGGGGCAGGTACGACCGGTTCAGGTGCACCGCCTGCTGGCCACCGGCGGGGTGGACGAGCGCCTGGTGCGGATGCTGGAACGCAAGACGCGCCTGTTCGACGCCTACGCCCGCCGCAGCGAGGTGGCCGAGGCCACCCCGGACGCCGTCGACGTCTCGGACACCGAACTGGCACGCCTGATCGTCGAGGAGGAGCAGGCCCGCCTCGGCCTGGCGGACGCCCCCCTCATCACCCCCGAACCGGCGACTCCGGACCACTGAACCCCGACACCGCACCTGACGTGCCGGCCGGCCCCCTCGTCACAGCTGCGGGGACGCGGGGGCTGCGGGTGCCGTCAGTGGGTACGGTGCGGGGTCCGTCACCCAGCCCGCCGCCAGGACCAGGCGGGAGTCGCGGTCGGCTGCCAGGAAGCCGAAGGGGCGGTCGAAGGCGACGCGGACGACGGTGGTCTCGTAGCGGTACTGCGGGACCCCGCCCGGCGCCGCCATGACCGCCGTCACCGCCGCCGCCCGGAAGCCGAGCGCGCCGAACCGGGCCACCGCCGACTGGCGGGCCTCTCCGACGGCCAGCGGGTAGGCGCTCACCCCCGGGAAGTGGCCGGTGCGGGTGTCCGTCGCCGCCGTGAGGCCGAAGAGGCCGGACAGGGCGAGCAGATCGTGGTCGGCCCGTACCTCGTACGCCACCGTCCGCACGTCCAGCGTCCTCGGCTCCGGCGCGGCGGCCGGCTGCTGCTCCACGTGCAGGCCGGGGCCGACATGCCCGTGCGGCAGGGCGCCGCCCGCGGTCAGCGGCAGGCCGCGCTCCACGATCCCCACACCGGCCGCCAGCACCTGACCCGGTGTCATGCGCTCCTCGCCGAGGACCAGATGGACGTCGACGCCGCTGTCCCCGGGCACGGTCAGCGCGGTGACGAAGCCGTCCGGCGTGCCCGCCACCCCCACCCGGTCCGGCCGCACGCTGCGCCGGTGCAGTCCGCGCAGGGTACGGGCCTGCCAGGGGCCGGAGTCGGGCCGCAGCGGCAGCTCCGTGAACGGCTGCCGCCAGTCGGTACGCAGCGCGAGCGCGCTGGCCAGCACCATCCGCGCCTCCCGGGTCAGCGTCACCGGCATGCGCTCCACCAGCCCGCCGGTCCGCTCGGCCGCCCACGCGTCCAGCCGTTCCTGGGCGGTGACGAGGTCGTCCCCGAAGACCCCGTGGGCCCCGGCGGGCAGCCCGGCCCGCCACTCCTCCCGCAGGGACAGCCCGTGGTGCGTCCACAGGCCGAGTGCCGCGTCCAGGCCGGCCACCGACGCCGTCGCCGCCAGCAGTTCCCGGGCGGCACCGGCCGCCTGCTCGGCCGGCACGCCCAGGGCACCGGCCAGTTCGGCACGCGCCGGGCCCGCCGCGCCGTCCGCCAGGAAGGCCAGCAGGGGCCAGACGCCCGGCGCCGAGAACACCGTGCCCTCGGGCACGGCCTGCGCCCAGCGGGCCGTCAGCCCGTTCACACGCCGGACCGTCTCCTCGGTCAGCTTGCTCACTCGTCGCCCTTCCACGAGGCCGCGCCCATGTCCCGCTCGTCCTTGTTCATGTACGCCGCAGAGTCCCGGCCCGCTCATCCGGCCCGCACCCCCGGCGGCCGCCGGAGCGGACCGCGTGTGTCCGGGCGGCTCGGAACGGCGGCGGATCGGTCACCGGGCCCGCCGCCCGCCCGTCGAGCCCGTTCACCCCCCGGACCGCGGCACCGCCCGCCCGGCCGGCCGCCCGCCCTGCCCCGCGCATGGGTCTCCACCCGGATTCCGCCCCCGTTCCCGCCCCGCTCGGCATGCGGCCGGCCGTACGTCGGTCCGCCCGCCCAGGCCGGCCGCCGGTCCTGTGCCGCAGCCGCCTGGTCCAGGAGCACGCTACCGGTGTCCCCGCCCCCGCCGGGGCCCGCGTCGAGGTGTGAGCGCGCCCGTCGGCGAGCACCCCTATACGGGAGAGAAAGTGCCTGGGTAAAGCCCTACCCGGCCGCATGTCATCACATCGAGTGATTCTCTGGCCTTTGCTTGCATGGCACAACCCACGGTTGCCAGGCTGTTGCTGTCTGTACAAGCTGATGGGAGCGGCCAGTGACTTTCGGTGAGCAGCCGGCGTACCTGCGTGTCGCGGGTGATCTCCGCAACAAGATCGTCGACGGTTCACTCCCGCCCCACACCCGGCTCCCCTCGCAGGCCCGCATCCGCGAGGAGTACGGCGTCTCGGACACGGTCGCGCTGGAGGCCCGCAAGGTGCTGATGGCCGAGGGACTGGTCGAGGGCCGCTCCGGCTCGGGAACCTATGTGCGCGAGCGGCCCGTGCCCCGGCGGGTGGCCCGTTCCGGATACCGCCCGGCCGGCGGCGCCACGCCCTTCCGGCAGGAGCAGGCCGACGCCTCGGTGCGCGGCACCTGGGAGTCCAGCAGCGAGCAGGCCGAGGCCGGTGCTGCCATCGCCGAGCGGCTCGCGATCCGCACCGGCGACCGGGTCATGCGCACCAAGTACCTCTTCCGGGAGAACGGCGAGCCGATGATGCTCTCCACCTCCTGGGAGCCGCTCGCCGTCACCGGCCGCACCCCGGTGATGCTGCCCGAGGAGGGCCCGCTCGGCGGAATGGGCGTGGCCGAGCGCATGCGGGCGATCGACGTCATCGTGGACAACGTCACCGAGGAGGTCGGCGCCCGTCCCGGCCTCGCCGAGGAGCTGCACCTGCTCGGCGGTGTCCCCGGTCATGTGGTCCTGGTCGTCCAGCGCACGTACTTCGCCTCCGGCCGCCCGGTCGAGACCGCCGACGTGGTGATCCCGGCCGACCGCTACCGGGTCGCGTACCACCTGCCCGTCAAGTGACCGCCCCGCCCGGCCGGCGCGCGGACCGCCCGGTGCCGAGTGCGCCCCCTTACGTGAGGTAGCGCACACCCTGACGCGCCCGCCGGGGCCGCGGCCCCGCCCCCGGCCCGCCGTCGGCCCTCGGAGGCCGCAGCAATCCGGCCGTTCTCCCAGGTGACCCGGCTGCCCCCGGCATGCCCCCGACCCGGGGCGGCGGAGTTCCCCACGGCGCATTCGTCCCCGTGCGCCCCCGGCGTTCTGGCTGGTTGCGTACCTCTTTGTGAAAAGTCGTATTCGCAGCGTAAAGGTTGGGCGTACGCTCGGGCATATGCGGATTGCGGTTTCCTTAGCCGGGGGAAGCGGGTGGGGCGGTGCGGGAAGGGGCGCGGGCGGTGGGGGCCATGAGTGAGGGCACGGTCTCGCTGCCCTGGATCGTGATACGGCAGGACGACAACGGCAATCGCTACCGCGTCGGCAGGTACGCGACCCGCGCGGAGGCGCAGAAGATCGCCGACAGCCTCGACGACCGGGGGCACAAGCAGCTCTACTGGGTCGAGCGCATCGGCCAGAACGGGGACGGCGCGCGGAACTGACCGGCCGCGGGCTCCCGTAGGCTCCGCTGCATGACGCGCACGACCGCCGAAGCGGAACCGATCGTGGTGGTGGGAGCCGCCCTGCTCCACGGCGGCCGGCTGCTCGCCGCGCGCCGCAGCGCACCCCCCGACCTCGCCGGGCGCTGGGAGCTGCCCGGCGGCAAGGTCGAAGCGGGTGAGCGGCCCGAGGACGCCCTGGTGCGCGAACTGCGCGAGGAACTCGGCATCGACGCCGAGCCGGTCGGACGCGTGCCGGGGGAATGGCCCCTGCGGACGCCGTACGTCCTTCAGGTGTGGACCGCCCGCCTGCGCCCCGGCTCACCCGGGCCCCGGCCCCTTCAGGACCACGACGACCTGCGCTGGCTGGCACCGGCGGAGCTGTGGCACGTGGCATGGCTGGACCAGGACGTCCCCGCGGTGCACGAGATCGAGAAGCTGGCCGCGTTCTCGGCCTGACGCCTCAGCGGGCCGCGTCCCGGCGGGAGCGGGAGTCCGTGAGGCACACGCCGGTTCCGCCGGGCACCCCGTACGCCGTTCGTGCCACAGTGCGCCCTCTCATGCGGTACTGCCGACCAGATATCGGGTATGGGGCCATTAACCCCATGAAACCGGACATGGGCGGGCTCCGCTGGCCTGGGAAGTGATCGGCGTGATCGACACCGATGGCGACTGCGCCGAGTGGACGTTTCCGGCGGAGCCGGGCGCCGTGCGCGCCGCCCGTGCGGCGGTCCGGGGGCAGTTGCACGGCTGGAACCTGGACTGCGTCGCCGATCTCACCGCGCTGCTGGTCAGCGAGCTGGTCACCAACTCGCTGCGGCATGCCACGGGCCCCATCGGCGTACGGCTGCTCCGCCCGGCCGGGGCCGACGACACCCTGCGGGTGGAGGTCTCCGACCCGCTCCCGGACCCGCCCCGCGAACGCGTGGCGCACCCCGAGGACGAGAGCGGGCGCGGCCTGCAGCTGGTCGCGGGCTCCTCGCGCCGCTGGGGCACCCGGCCCGGCGCGGACGGAAAGACCGTCTGGTTCGAACTGGCGGTGCCCGGGTGAGGCGGAACACCCGCGGGAGCACGGGGTGTACAGCCGTCGGCGTGCCGTCCCTCCTGCGCGCCGGGGGCGCACACAGTCCGACAGAGCGTGGTTCGGTGGTGTGTTCCCTGGTTAGAAGAGTGGAAGTGTTGTCACGGACCGGTCCGAAAAACACCTGGACCGAGCTGTGATCGTGAACACCGTGTCGTGCGGCGCCGTAGTGCTGGATACTGCGGGCAGCCGCCCCCGGTGACCGGTGCCGGACGCGGTGAGCTGGAGGGGACGGTTCGCGTGAGCGAGATACCAGCGAAGGCCACGGAGTCCGAGGACCCGTCGGACGGCGCGAGGAGTCGGGCCGCGGAGGCTGCCGCGGCGCCCGGCGACGCCATGTGGCAGAGCAGTCCGCCCGGTTCGATCTACGACTACATCAAGGTCGCGTCCTTCTCCATCAGCCCCGGCGGGCTCGTCGACCAGTGGAGCCTGCGCGCCGAGCAGCTCTTCGGCATCCCCGCCGAACGCGCCGTCGGCGTGGACCCCATAGAGGCTTTCATCGATCCCGACCTGCGCGACCGCGGCCAGCGGAAGATGGCCGAAATCCTCGACGGCCGCGAGTGGACCGGAGTGGTGCCGTTCCGGATGCCGGACGGGCCCGACGGCGCCCGCGGCGAGGAGGGGCTGGCGGAGGTGTACGTCATGCCGACGCGCACCGCGGAGGGGGACAAGGCCGCCGTCTGTATCGTCGTGGACGTCCGCACGCTGCGCAGTATCGAGACAGATCTCGCCGCCTCGCAGGCGATTTTCGGACAATCGCCCTTCGGGTTCCTGCTCATCGACACCGATCTGCGGGTCCGCCGGGCCAACATGCGCTTCGCCTCCATCTTCGGCGAAACCCCGGACGACCACCGGGGCAGGGGAGTCCACGACTATCTGCCCCGCGGCGAGGCGGAGCGGGTCTCGGCCACCCTGCGACGGGTGCTGGAGTCCGGCGAGTCCATCACCGACATGCACGTGACCGGATTCGTCCCGGGCTCCGAGGAGCGCCGGCACTGGTCCGTCAACCTCTACCGCGTGCACAGCGGCAGCGGCCGGCCCATCGGCGTCGCCTGGCTCGGCACCGACATCACCGCCCGCCGGGCCGCCGCCCGCGAGGCCGCCGCCGCCCGGCGCAACCTCGCGCTGCTCAACGAGGCCGGCGCCCGCATAGGGAACTCGCTCGACCTGGAGACCACCGCCCGCGAACTGCTCGACGTGGTCGTCCCCGGCTTCTGCGACCTCGCCACCGTCGACCTCTACCAGGGCCTGCTGGCCGGCGACGAGACCCCGCCCGGCCTCGCCGACGGCAGCGCCGAACTGCGCCGCGTCGCCTTCGCGAGCGCCGTCTCCGGCGCCCCCCTCAACGGCTCGGGGCAGCCCGTCGAGGTCGGCGCGGTCCACCACTTCCCGTTCAACTCGCCGTGCGCGGACGCCCTGCGCACCGCCCGCCCGCAGTACGTGCCCGCCGAGGAGGGCGGGCTCGTGCAGTCCGTCCTGGCCGTGCCGATGGTCGCCCACGACACGGTCGTGGGACTCGCGCAGTTCTCCCGCGCGAAGGGCAGCGAGCCGTTCGGCGAACGGGACCGGGACCTGGCGGTGGAACTGGCCGCGCGGGCCGCCGTCTGCATCGACAACGCGCGCCTGTACCGCCGGGAGCACGAACGGGCGTTGATACTGCAGCGGTCCCTGCTCCCGCCGGGCGACCCGGAGGCGTCCGGCCTGGACATCGCCTGCCGCTACCTGCCCGGCAACGCGGCGACGGAGGTGGGCGGCGACTGGTTCGACGTCATCGAACTCCCCGGCCACCGCACGGCGCTGGTCGTCGGCGACGTGATGGGCCGGGGCCTGCGCGCGGCCGTGGCGATGGGCGAACTCCGCACGGCGGTGCGCACCCTGGCGCTGCTCGACCTCGAACCGGCCGAGGTGCTGTCGGCGCTCGACGAGATCGCACGGGGACTCGGCACGCCGGGCGGTGTCCAGCAGGCCACCCGCACCGCCCGGCAGCCCCGGGACGCCGACCTCTCCGAGGTGTACCTGGCGACGTGCGTGTACGCCGTGTACGACTCCGTCACCAGACGGTGTACGTTCGCCAACGCCGGCCATCTGCCGCCGGTCCTGGTGGAGCCCGGCGAGGCGGCGCTGATGCTGGACGTGCCGCCCGGCATGCCGCTCGGCGTGGGCGGCGAGCCGTTCGAGGAGGTCGAGGTCGAACTGCCGGAGGGGGCGCTGCTGGCCCTCTACACCGACGGCCTGGTCGAATCCCGCGACCACCCGCTGGACGAGGGTCTCCAGGCCTTCGTGGGCGCGCTGACGGACCCCTCCCAGCCCCTGGAGGACGTCTGCGACCACGTCCTCAACACCCTCGACACCCACCACGGCGAGGACGACATCGCCCTGCTGATGGCCCGGGTGCAGGGCCTGTCCGCCGACTCCGTGGGCGACTGGACCCTGCCCCGCGAGCCGCGCAGTGTGGGCCGGGCCCGTGAGTACGCGCGCGGCCGGCTGCAGTCCTGGGACCTGGAGCCGCTGGTCGACACGACGGAACTGCTCGTCAGCGAGCTGGTGACGAACGCGCTGCGGTACGGCGAGGGGGACATCCGGCTACGGCTGCTGCTGGACCGCACGCTGGTCTGCGAGGTCTGGGACTCCGGACTGGTCCAGCCACGGCGCCGGCGGGCCCGGGACACCGACGAGGGCGGCCGGGGGCTGCAGTTGGTTGGACTGCTCAGCGCGGCCTGGGGCTCACGCCGGACGCCCCGCGGCAAGACGGTGTGGTTCGAACTGCCCCTGCCGGGCGGAGAGGGCGGCCTCACCGACCCGGCGGAAGCGCTGCTGAGCCTGTTCTGACCCTGGAAGGGCGGCCCCGGCCGAACCGGTCCGGCTCAGGGAGGCGCAGCGCCATTGTCTTCTCGTCGACGGGTGGCCGGTGGGGCGGGGGAGTGCCGCTCAGGCGTCGTGGCGGGAGCGGGTTTCCGGGCCGCCGAACGACGCCGGGGGGCCGCCGTCCAGGTCCTCGGCCAGCAGGATGCCGCCGAGTACGGCGACGGCGGTCCCGGCCGATTCCCCTTCGGCACCGGCGTACGGGGTGCCGTGTGCCCTTACGTCCCGCTCGGCCAGCTCCCGCGCCTGCCTGGCCACGACATCCGCCCGGCCGGCGTGCCCCGCCCCCAGCTCCCGTACCGCCTCCGCCAGCCGGGCCCGCGCCTCCGTGCCCACCGCCCCCCGGTGCACCGCGACGAACTCCTCCGCCCCCGCCACGGAACTCCGCGCCACGAGCAGCGCCGCGCTGTCCGGCACCCCGGAGCCCGCTCCGTCCAGCCGCTCGCCGGCCCGGCTGATCCGGCGCAGCGCGTCCAGCGGGTCGTACGGCCCGCCGCCCAGTTCCTCGCGCACCGCCGCCAGCACCCCGTCGGCGTGGGCCCCCGGGGCGGGCAGCCCGCCCGGGTCCGGCGAGGTGCCCTCGGCGCCGTGCCGCGCACCGGCCAACACCGTCGGCACCAGTTCGGCCGCCTGCCGCAGCTGCGCCGCGAGCCGCTCCACCCCGCCCACCAGCACCCCGGCCTGGGCCACCGCGCCCTCACCGGCGCGCAGCTGCCGGGCGGCCCGCCGCCAGTGGCCCGCGTCGGCGGCCTGGCGGGCCTCGTTGATGCTGGCGGTGGCGAACAGCAGCCGGTCCTGGGCCTGTTCGACGTACCCCGTGACGGCCCCGGTGGCCGAGGGCGCGTACCGCTCCCGGAGCGCCACCAGGGTGTGCCGCGCGGCCACCACCCGCGCCGCCAACTCCCGAAACCGCCCCTCGGCCACCTCCAGCGCCACGCACACCCCTGCCCCGTCCCCCTCCCGCACCGCACGGCCCGCCCCTTCGGCCGCAGCCCGCACCCCGCCGCCCCCTCCACCGACCCCTTCCTCCACGGCACCGCCCCCCGCGCCGGCCGCCTCCTGCGCGGCGCCGGTCTCTCCGCCGACCGTCCCCTGCCCGGCGCCGGTCCCTGCGCCGAGTGCCTCCTGCGTGGCGCCGGTCTGTCCGTCGCTCGCCCCCTGCGCCGTCCCGGTCTGCCCCCCGGTCATGTCCTGTGCCGTACCGGCTCGTCCCCCGCTCAGGTCCCGCACCGCACCCCTCCCCGCGCCGGCCGCCTCTTGCGTCGCCTCGGCGTCGGCCTCGTCCGCCGGATGGCCGTACCCCGGCGCTCCCGGTCCGGGCGTCGCCCGACCACCCGCTCCCCGGGTGTCGAAGCCCCGCACCAGGTCCAGCGCCACCGCCTCCGCGTCCAGTCGGCGTCCCGCCTCCGCGCACCGGCCGATCACCCCGACCAGCGCCTGGCGCCGGGCGCTCGGCTCCTCCGGGACGCCCCCCTCGTACCGCCGCCAGATCGCGAACGCCGCCGCCAGCTCGGTCTCGGCGGCGCGCAGCGCGTGCGCGAACGGCTCGCTCCGCTTCTCCCCGAACGCCTCCCGGACGAAGTCCAGTTCCTCCCGGCTGGCCCGTACACAGTCGTCGGCCAGCCGCAGCGCGGCCCGGGCCTGCCGTTCGGAGTCGGCCGCGGTGGCCCCGGGCGGGTGCGCCGAGACGGTCCCCGGAGTGGTCCGGGTGCGCGTCCGCCGGGTGCGTCGCACATAGCCGTATCCGGCCAGGGCCACGGCCGCCACCCCGGCGACCAGTGGCAGCACGAGGTCGGCCGTCGACGTCCCGTCCTGCGCGGGGGCGGCAGCGCTCACCACCGCGCCGACCGGAGCCGCGGGAACCGGATCGTGGGTGCCGGCCGTCATCACCGGCGACACCAGCCACCCGGCTCCCGCCAGGGCGCCCAGCACGGCATGCGCCACCCGCATCCGTATGTGCGCGGTGGCACGCCGGGGTCGGCCCCGGATCAGGGAGGACGTCACATTTCGGAGCGTATGGGCAGGTAGGCGCCTTCGCGAGCGGGATGGATACGGGTGGGGGACCAGATGAACAGGGGGGCGCGATGGACGAGAACCCGAGGGACGAAAGCCGGGCGGAGGAACGGCGGACCGACGAGAACCGGCCGGCCGAAAGCCGGCCCGGGGAGAACCGGACGGACACACCCCCGACCGGCCCGCGTCCCGGCGCACCCCCGGACGCCACCCCGGCCCCGCCGCGGCCCGGCGCGGAACGGGAGACGGCTGCCGAGCCCGACGCCGCCGCCCCGGCCGCCCGCCGTCCCGCTCCGCCGTCGAGGCGCCGCTCCCGCACGCGCCGGATCCTCCGGCTCGCCGCCGCCGTCCTCGCGCTCCTGCTGCTCCCGCTCCTGACCGCCGAGACGGCACTGCGCCTCAACTACACCGGCGACCCGGCCCCCGGCACCCGCACCCGGCACCGGGACGCTCTCTGGCTGGGCCACGCCTGGGTGGACGGCCGGAAGACCGACCAGGACGTCAGGGCGCTCGCCCGCCGTCTGCGTGACACCGGCATCCGGGACCTCTACGTCCACACGGGCCCCCTGGAACACGACGGCACCCTCCCCGAGTCGGCCCACCCGAAGGCCCGTTGGCTGACGGCGGCCGTCCACCGGGAACTGCCGGACGTCCGCGTCCAGGCCTGGCTCGGTGACACGCTGGCCAGTGAGAGCCCCGACGGGCTGCGCCTCGACCGTCCGGCCACCCGCACGGCGGTCCTCGCCTCCACCCGCGCCGTCCTCGCCTCCGGTTTCCAGGGCGCGCACTTCGACCTGGAACCGCTGCACTCCGGGGACCGCGACTACCTCCGCCTCCTGGACGACCTGCGCGCACTCACCCACGCCCGGGGCGCGGTCCTCTCCGTCGCCGCCCACCAGATCGACCCGCTGCCCGCCTTCCACTCCTTCTGGGGCACGACCACCGGCCACCCCAAGTGGTGGTCGCAGGCGTACTTCGGTCAGGTGGCCCGCCGCGTCGACCAGATCGCCGTCATGTCGTACGACACGATGCAACCGCTGCAGGGCCTGTACGGCGGCTATGTCGCCCAGCAGACCAGCCTCGCCCTGGAGGTCACCCCGGACAGCACGGACCTGCTGATGGGCCAGCCCTTCTACCACGAGAACCGGTTCGGCCACTGGGCGCACGCCGAGACCGTGCCGGCCGCCGTACGCGGCGTCCGCCTGGGCCTGTCCCGCACGGACGCCGGCCGCGCCCGCTTCGGGGTCGCCCTGTACGTCGACTTCGCGGCCACGGAGGCGGACTGGCGGGCGTACCGGGAGAACTGGGTCCGATGACGGAGCCCGGCGCGCCGGACTGAGCGCCGGCCCTCACGGCGTGCGCCTCCTGATCTTCGAACCCAGCCACACCAGCGGGTCGTACTTCCGGTCGACGGCCCGTTCCTTCAGGGGGATCAGGGCGTTGTCGGTGATCCTGATGCCCTCGGGGCAGACCTCCGTGCAGCACTTGGTGATGTTGCAGTAGCCGAGGCCGTGTTCGTCCTGGGCCGCGCGTCCCCGGTCCAGCCCCGTCTCGGCGGCCGCGTCCAGCGGGTGCATGTCCAGTTCCGCGACGCGCATCAGGAAGCGCGGGCCGGCGAACGCCTGCTTGTTCTCCTCGTGGTCGCGCACCACGTGGCAGGTGTCCTGGCACAGGAAGCACTCGATGCACTTGCGGAACTCCTGCGAGCGGTCCACGTCCTCCTGCATCATGCGGTACTCGCCCGGGCCCAGTCCGGCGGGCGGGACGAACGCCGGGACCTCGCGTGCCTTACGGTAGTTGAAGCCGACGTCCGTCACCAGGTCCCGGACCACCGGGAAGGCGCGCAGCGGGGTGATCGTGATCGTCTCGTCGCGGTCGAAGACCGACATGCGGGTCATGCACATCAGCCGGGGGCGGCCGTTGATCTCCGCCGAGCACGAACCGCACTTGCCGGCCTTGCAGTTCCAGCGCACGGCCAGGTCGGGCGTCTGGGTGGCCTGGAGGCGGTGGACGATGTCCAGGACCACCTCGCCGTCGTTCACCTCGACTGTGAAGTCCTGGAGGCCACCGCCCTGTTCGTCGCCCCGCCACACCTTGAAGCGGGCTTCGTAGCTGCTCACTCGTACAGCTCCTCTTCGGCGAGGTACTTGACCAGCTCCTCCTTCTCGAAGAGGGCGAGCAGGTCCGGGCGGACGGGATCGGTGGTCTCGCGGGTGAGCCGGATCTGGCCGCGGGCGGGATCGGTCGCCGCGAGGCCGCCGGTGGGGTCGGCCAGAGCGCAGAGCAGGTTCACGTTGCGCCAGGCGCGGTCCATGGCCGGGTGGTCCTCGCGGGTGTGCCCGCCGCGCGACTCGGTGCGCTCCAGCGCGGCCCGGGCCACGCATTCGCTGACCAGCAGCATGTTCCGGAGGTCCAGGGCGAGGTGCCAGCCGGGGTTGAACTGGCGGTGCCCCTCCACCCCGGCCCGCCGGGCCCGGGCCCGCAGCTCGGCCAGCTTGTGCAGGGCCCGCTCCATCTCGCCCTCACGGCGGATGATCCCGACCAGGTCGTTCATCGCCTGCTGGAGTTCCTGGTGCAGGGTGTAGGGGTTCTCCGGCGTGCCCCCCTCGCCCTCGGTCTCCGCGGAGAAGGGGCGCAGTGCCTCCGCCGCGGCGGTGTTGACCTGGGCGTCGTCCACCGGCGGGCGCTCGTACGCCAGGCTCTGCGCGTACTCGGCCGCGTGCCAGCCCGCGCGCCGGCCGAAGACCAGCAGGTCGGACAGGGAGTTGCCGCCGAGCCGGTTGGAGCCGTGCATGCCCCCGGCCACCTCGCCGGCCGCGTACAGCCCCGGCACGCCGCGGGCCGCCGCCGTGTCCGACTCGACCGCGACACCGCCCATCACGTAGTGGCAGGTCGGCCCGACCTCCATCGCCTCCGCCGTGATGTCGACGTCCGCCAGCTCCTTGAACTGGTGGTACATCGACGGCAGCCGGCGCCGGATCACCTCGGCGGGCATCCGGGTGGAGACGTCGAGGAAGACACCGCCGTGCGGCGAGCCCCGGCCCGCCTTCACCTCGGCGTTGATCGCGCGGGCCACCTCGTCGCGGGGGAGCAGCTCGGGGGGCCGGCGGTTGTTCTCGGGGTCCTCGTACCACCGGTCGGCCTCGTCCTCCGACTCGGCGTACTTCTCCTTGAAGACGTCCGGGACGTAGTCGAACATGAACCGCTTGCCGTCGGAGTTGCGCAGCACGCCGCCGTCCCCGCGCACCGACTCGGTGACGAGGATGCCCTTGACCGACGGGGGCCAGACCATGCCGGTCGGGTGGAACTGCACGAACTCCATGTTGAGCAGCGGCGCGCCCGCCAGCAGCGCCAGCGCGTGGCCGTCGCCCGTGTACTCCCACGAGTTGGAGGTGACCTTGAAGGACTTGCCGATCCCGCCGGTGGCGAGGACCACGGCGGGCGCCTCCAGGACGAAGAAGCGCCCGCTCTCGCGCTCGTAGGCGAAGACCCCGCAGACCCTGCCGCCGTCCTTGAGGACCCGGGTGACCGTGCACTCCTGGAAGACCTTCAGCCGGGACTCGTAGTCCCCGGTCTCCCTGAAGTCCTCCTGCTGGAGGGCGACGATCTTCTGCTGGAGCGTGCGGATCAGTTCCAGGCCCGTGCGGTCGCCGACGTGCGCCAGCCGCGGGTACTCGTGGCCGCCGAAGTTGCGCTGCGAGATCCGGCCGTCCTTCGTACGGTCGAACAGCGCGCCCCAGGTCTCCAGCTCCCACACCCGGTCCGGGGCCTCCTGCGCGTGCAGTTCGGCCATCCGCCACTGGTTCAGGAACTTGCCGCCGCGCATGGTGTCGCGGAAGTGGACCTGCCAGGTGTCGTGCTCGTTGGCGTTGGCCATGGCCGCCGCGATGCCGCCCTCGGCCATCACCGTGTGCGCCTTGCCGAACAGGGACTTGCAGATCACGGCCGTACGGGCGCCCCGCTCACGCGCCTCGATCGCGGCCCGCAGCCCGGCGCCGCCGGCCCCGACCACGACGACGTCCCACTCCTGACGGTCGACCACGGACATCTATCAGTCCCTCTTCACTAGGTCACTAGAAGAAGCGCGGATCGTCGAAGACCCCGGACGCGACGAGATACACATAGAAGTCGGCGAGCGCCACGCTCAGCAGCGAGGCCCAGGCCAGCTGCATGTGCCGGGCGTTCAGCCTGCCGACGAACTGCCAGGCCCGGTAGCGCACGGGGTGTTTGGAGAAGTGCTTGAGCTTGCCGCCGACGATGTGCCGGCAGGAGTGGCAGGAGAGGGTGTACGCCCAGATCAGCGCGATGTTGGCCACGAAGACCAGGGTGCCGAGGCCCATGTGCCCCCACCGGTAGTGCGTGTCCCGGAAGGCCAGCACGGTGTCGTACGTCAGCACGCCGGCCACCAGCAGGGCGGCGTAGAAGAAGTACCGGTGGACGTTCTGCAGGATCAGCGGGAAGCGGGTCTCCCCGGTGTACGTCCGGTGCGGCTCGGCCACCGCGCAGGCGGGCGGGGAGGCCCAGAAGGCGCGGTAGTACGCCTTGCGGTAGTAGTAGCAGGTCAGGCGGAAGCCGAGCGGGAAGATCAGGATGATGATCGCGGGGGAGATGCCCCACCAGCCGCCGAACAGGTCGGCGTTGGGTCCGGCCCGCATGGTCCGGCAGTTCTCCGCCAGGCACGGCGAGTAGAACGGCGAGACGTACGGCGCCGCGTAGTAGTCCGCATTGGCGAAGGCCCGCCAGGTCGAGTACACGACGAAGGCGAACAGGCCGGCCGCGGTGACGGCGGGCGCCAGCCACCAGCGGTCGGTCCGCAGGTGCGGGGCGGCGATCGCGGCGCGCGTACCGGTGCGTACGCCGCCGGTGTTCTGTTGGGGTTCCGTACCAGTAGCCAAAGGGGACTCCGGTCGGTAGGGGGGTTTCAGGGGGCGCGGCGGTCGCGGGCGCCCAGGCCCTCGTCGTCCGAGTCCGTCCACAGGGTGATGTCGTAGGGCGCGTCGGAGATGGTGACGAGGTCGGGCCGGCGTTGCGCGGCCGGGGCGGCGGCGGCCTCCCGCAGCAGTGCCACGCTCTCGCGCAGGTGGTCGGCGTCCAGCCGGACCCGGCGTATCTCCAGGCCACCGCCGCCGATCTGGTGCTCCAGGCGGCCCAGCGACCGGTGGAGGTCGTCGAGACAGCGCTGTACGGCGTTGATGTCGTCGTGCACGGACATGCTTGCCCTCGCTTCCGCGGGTCCGGCGGGCCATGGACGGCAACGTTCATGCGCCTTGGAGTGTTGCGCCTCACGCCTGCCTGTGTGAAGGGATGTGCAGCGATTGGCCGGGGCGTACGGGTGCATCGCCCGGTGCGTTGCGCCGCACGGGTGGGCTTACCGGCCGTCGTCGCCGTGTCGCCCACTGTTGCCGGATCCTTTCCTCTTCAGTGGCCGCATAGATCTGATCAGCTCCATATACCGCCAAACGTGACCAGCTCCACATACCGACAAAAGCGAGCATAAGGCCCATGGCTCCCCGGAGGTAGCAGAGATGTCCCACGACGTTCGGCAGCGCTCCGCGGGGGCGCGGGACAGCATCGACGAGCGGCGCTCCCCCGCGCCGCGGCACTTCCGGCGGAGCCTTGCCTTCCTGGGCGCCGGCGCGCTCGCCGTGCCGCTGCTCGCCGGCTGCGGCTCCGACGACGTCACCAGCAGTCCCCTCGCCGCAGAGGACATCGCCCCGGTCGCCCGGGACCTGGTCGCCGACGGCGGCACCCTGAAATGGGCGGTGGACGCCCTGCCGGAGACCCTGAACACCTTCCAGGCCGACGCCGACGCCGGCACCGGCCGGGTCGCCCAGGCCGTGCTGCCCTCGATGTTCCGGCTCGACGCGAGCGGCCGCCCCGTGGCCAATCCCGCCTACCTGGAGTCGGCCAAGGTCATCGAGACCGAGCCGCGCCAGGTCGTGCTGTACAAGCTGAACCAGCAGGCCGTCTGGAGCGACGGCCGGGAGATCGGCGCCGCCGACTTCCTCGCCCAGTGGCGCGCCCTGTCCGGTAAGAACAGCGCGTACTGGACCGCCCGCAACGCCGGCTACGACCGCATCGCGAAGATCGAACGCGGTGACAACGACCTCCAGGTCCGGGTCACCTTCGCCCGTCCCTACGCCGACTGGAGATCGCTGTTCTCCCCGCTCTACCCGAAGGACGTCATGGGCACCCCGGACGCCTTCAACGACGGCGCCCGCCGCAAGCTGGCGGTCACCGCCGGGCCCTTCAAGGTGGAGAAGGTCGACACCGCCACGAAGGACGTGGTGCTCACCCGCAACACGCGCTGGTGGGGCAAGCCCGCCAAGCTGAACGAGATCGTGCTGCACGCCGTGCCCCGCGACAAGCGGGCCGCCGCGCTCGCCGACGGCAGCGCGGACCTCGCCGAGATCGCCGCCTCCGACGTCCAGCGCATCGGGCTCGCCAACCGCGAGAAGGGCACCGGCACCCCGCTCCAGGGCGGCGGCCGCACGTCCGTGAAGAAGCTGCGCTCCTGGGCGCTCGCGCACGGCCTGGACGCGGGCGGGGCGCACGCCGGTGAGAAGAAGCTCGGCAGGGCCATCACCCGGTACCTGGAGCAGCAGCAGGCGCTGCGGGAGGTCGAGGTCCGCAAGAGCCTGGAGCCCGCCTACACCCAGCTCGCCCTCAACGGCTCCACGGGTCCCCTCACCGACGAACGGGTCCGCCGGGCCGTCGCCCGTGCCCTGGACCGCGCGGAACTGGCGCGGCTGGTGCTCACCCCGCTGGGGCTGCCCGCCGTCCCGGTCGGCAGCCACCTCGCCCTGTCGGGGCAGGACGCCTACGCCGACAACAGCGGCGCGCTCGGCGACCAGAACGCCCAGGAGGCGCAGGCGCTGCTCGCCGACGCCGGCTGGGTGCGCGGCGGCCCGCTGAAGGAGCAGAAGAAGGGCGAGAAGGCGGCCGGCCCCGAGAGCCACGACAAGGACGTGTCGAACGGCGGCAAGGAGGGCGAGTACATCGTCGGGGAGGACGACGGCGACGGCGACGGCAAGGGCAGGCACCACGAGAGCCCCGGCGACCCGCGCGAGCACGCCGACCGCCTCGCCCAGGAGGGCAAGCACGGCGGCGCGCCCGGCGCGTACGCCCCCAAGGGCACGGCCGCCCCGGCCGCCGCGCCGGCCGGACCGCTCGCCAAGGACGGCAAGCCGCTCGCGCTGCGCTTCGTCCTGCCGTCCGGGCCCGGCTCGGACACCCTGAACGCGGTCGCCGAGCGGATCTCGGCGATGCTGGAGCAGGTCGGCATCCGCGCGGTGATCACCAAGGTCTCGGACGAGAGCTACTTCAAGGACCACATCGCCGCCGGCGACTACGACCTGGCCCTGTACTCCTGGCCCTCCTCCGCCTTCCCGGCGACCGACGCCCGGCCCGTCTACGCCAAGCCGGTCCCGGCCGCGGACGGCTCGGTGAACGTCGAGCAGAACTACACGCGGGTCGGTACGGACCTCGTCGACCAGCTCTTCGACGAGGCCGCGACCACGCTGGACGAGGACGAGGCGCGGGACCTGATCAGAAGGGCCGACTCCCGCATCTGGGCGGCCGCCGGCTCGATCCCGCTGTACCAGCGCCCGCAGCTGGTGGGGGTACGGAAGAACCTGGTCAACGCGGGGGCCTTCGGGTTCCGGACACCGGTGTACGAGGACATGGGCTTCCTGAGGAAGGGCGCGAAGGTCTCGGCGAGCCCGGGCAAGGGGTAGGGCGGGGCGGCCCGGCGAGCCCCTACCGCGTGGGCCACGTACCATGGGGTGAGGCCGTGGCGTGTCCGTCCCGGCAGGGCCCGCGCGACACGGACGTACGCGCAGGGCAGTCCACACACCGGGAGTACGCCACACCATGCCTGTGACTGCAACGCGTCACGACATCCGCAATGTCGCCATCGTCGCCCACGTCGACCACGGGAAGACCACCATCGTCGACGGCATGCTGAAGCAGGCCGGAGCGTTCGCGGCCCACCAGCTCGAGGGCGTCGACGACCGCATGATGGACTCGAACGACCTGGAGCGTGAGAAGGGCATCACGATCCTCGCCAAGAACACGGCGGTCAAGTACCACCCGAAGGACGGCGGGGACCCGATCACGATCAACATCATCGACACCCCCGGCCATGCCGACTTCGGCGGCGAGGTCGAGCGCGGTCTGTCGATGGTCGACGGCGTCGTGCTGCTGGTGGACGCCTCCGAGGGCCCGCTGCCGCAGACCCGGTTCGTGCTGCGCAAGGCCCTCCAGCAGCGCCTGCCCGTCATCCTGTGCATCAACAAGACGGACCGCCCCGACTCCCGGATCGACGAGGTCGTCAACGAGACCTACGACCTCTTCCTGGACCTGGACGCGGACGAGGAGCAGATCGAGTTCCCGATCGTCTACGCCTGCGGCCGTGACGGCATCGCCTCGCTGACCAAGCCGGACAACGGCACGGTCCCGGCGGACAGCGACAGCCTGGAGCCCTTCTTCTCCACCATCCTGGAGCACATCCCGGCGCCGACGTACGAGGAGGACGCGCCGCTCCAGGCCCACGTCACCAACCTCGACGCCGACAACTTCCTCGGCCGTATCGCGCTGCTCCGCGTGGAGCAGGGCGAGCTGCGCAAGGGCCAGACGGTCGCCTGGATCAAGCGCGACGGCTCGATCAGCAACGTCCGCATCAGCGAGCTGATGATGACCGAGGCGCTCACCCGCAAGCCCGCCGAGAAGGCCGGCCCGGGTGACATCTGCGCGGTCGCCGGTATCCCGGACATCATGATCGGCGAGACCCTGGCCGACACCGAGAACCCGATCGCGCTGCCGCTGATCACGGTCGACGAGCCCGCGATCTCGATGACGATCGGCACGAACACCTCCCCGCTGGTCGGCCGCGGCGGCACCGGCAAGGGCGCCGACGCGAAGGCGGCCGTGAAGGACCGCAAGGTCACCGCCCGCCAGGTCAAGGACCGCCTCGACCGCGAGCTGATCGGTAACGTCTCGCTGCGCGTGCTGGACACCGAGCGTCCGGACGCCTGGGAGGTCCAGGGCCGTGGTGAGCTGGCGCTCGCCATCCTGGTCGAGCAGATGCGCCGCGAGGGCTACGAGCTGACCGTCGGCAAGCCGCAGGTGGTCACCAAGGAGGTCGACGGCAAGACCTACGAGCCGGTCGAGCGCATGACGATCGACGTGCCCGAGGAGCACATGGGCGCCGTCACGCAGCTCATGGGTGTCCGCAAGGGCCGGATGGACAACATGTCCAACCACGGCTCCGGCTGGGTCCGCATGGAGTTCGTCGTCCCCTCCCGCGGTCTGATCGGCTTCCGTACCGAGTTCCTGACCCAGACCCGCGGCACGGGCATCGGCCACTCCATCCACGAGGGCTTCGAGCCCTGGTTCGGCAACCTGACGACCCGCAACAACGGCTCGCTGGTCGCCGACCGCTCCGGTGCCGTCACCGCCTTCGCGATGACGAACCTCCAGGAGCGCGGCGTGCTCTTCGTGGAGCCGGGCACCGAGGTGTACGAGGGCATGATCGTCGGTGAGAACTCCCGCTCCGACGACATGGACGTCAACATCACCAAGGAGAAGAAGCTCACCAACATGCGGTCTTCCTCGGCCGACTCGTTCGAGGCGATCGTTCCGCCGCGCAAGCTCTCGCTGGAGCAGTCGCTGGAGTTCTGCCGCGACGACGAGTGCGTCGAGGTGACCCCGGAGGCGGTTCGCATCCGCAAGGTGAACCTGGACGCCCGCGAGCGCGCCCGCGCCGCGAGCCGCGCCAAGCACGGCTGATCCACCGCCCGTTGAGCCCGGGTGTCCCCATGATGGGGACACCCGGGCTTTTTGCAACCCGTTTTACGGTGACCGATGCTCGACCGTGCGTGGCCGGGTGTCCGGATTGCGGAGATGTCCGACCGATAGCCATGTAACACGTCCGTTTCGCGGCCTTCTCCCGGCGAACACTTTGTCCAGTTATTGGAAGTTGTTCGGGTCAGCTGTGACTGAATTGAGATTTAAAGACGGTGGTCGGCATCTGGCTCATGGCAGATAGTTAGCCGCGTAGCGCTCGGGTCAATGGGTCTCGCGCTGTGGGGACAGCGCCGACTCGCGAGCACCAGGGGGTGTCTGACCCTCCGTCAGGGGTGTCGGAGGGAAGACGGTAACCCTCTCCTGTTGGTGAACACGTGGAGTCATGAGGAGGAACCCCCATGCGCGGTGTCACGAACACCAGGTGGGTCGGTCCGTCACGTCCAGCGGTGTGATTCGGCTGTAGAACTACGCGCGTCCGACTGCGGTTTCGCGCGCCCTAGGAGTACCCGGGAACCTCTCACACTTATACCTGTGAAACGGACGAACCGTGACAAGTCCTATCGATATCCAGGGCGGCGGGGCGCCGCTCGTCGTCGACGGCGAACCAGAGCCGGAGACGAAGAGCGAGGCCGTCAAGCTCGCGGGCCGGTCCCCCGGCCAGCTGATGTGGCTGCGCTTCAAGCGCGACCGCACGGGCGTGATCTGCGCCGTCGTGGTGATCGGCTACTTCGCCGTCGCCATCCTCGCACCGTTGCTCGTGAAGCTGTCGGGCACCGATCCGTACACCCTGTACGGCCAGGACCCCACCTATGCCGACAAGCCCGTACTCGATGAATTCGGGCTTCCGCTCGGCTACTTGGGCGGCGTCTCGGGCGGCCACTGGTTCGGCGTCGAACCGCAGTACGGCCGCGACCTCTTCGCGATGCTCGTGTACGGCATGCGCACCTCCCTGTACATGGCGCTCGGCATCACCGTCCTGATCATGCTCACCGGTGTGGTGATCGGCCTGGTCGGCGGGTACTTCGGCGGCCGTACGGACTACTGGATCGGCCGCGGCACCGACTTCTTCCTCTCCTTCCCCCAGCAGCTCTTCTTCATCGCCTTCATGCCCGTCGTGACGTCCTTCTTCGTGAACCCCCGCGAGGAGACGCCGACCTACTTCCGCGCCCTCGCCATGCTGATCGTGCTCTGGCTGCTGGGCTGGATGGGCATGGCCCGGCTGGTGCGGTCCACCGTACTGTCCCTGCGGGAAAGGGAGTTCGTGGAGGCCGCCAAGGTCTCCGGCGCCTCGCCGTGGCGGATCGTGCGCAAGGAGATCCTGCCCAACGTCGTCACCCCGATCCTGGTGCAGTTCACGTACCAGCTGCCCAGCACCATCCTCAGCATCGCCTTCCTGTCCTTCGCGGGTGTCGGGTTCGTCGAGCCGACGCCCGACTGGGGACGCCTCTTCGCCGTCGGTGCCCGGTACGCCGAGCAGGACCCGGCGTTCATGTTCTTCCCCGGGACGGCGCTGGTGATCTTCGTCCTGTGCTTCAACCTCCTCGGGGACTCCGTACGGGACGCGTTCGACCCCAAGTCCGGGCGATAGAGCGTCCGTTGGGTGGGGGTGGCTGCCGCCCCCGCCGGCCCGTGCGGCCGGCGCCCGGCAGATCTCACGGATAACAATCGACAGGTAGGTGGATTCGCCCCATGATGTCTCATCGCGCCCGCGCAGCGCGTGCCGTTGTGATCGCCGTAGCGGCCGGCTCCCTCGCTCTCACCGGCTGCTCGAAGAACGAGGGCGGCAAGTCGGGCAAGGACTCCAAGAAGGACCAGAAGGAGGCGGCGGTCCAGTCGAAGGCGGTCACCTACGTCGACGCCGCCGGATCGGCCGGACCCGCCAAGGAGGTGCCCGGCGCCAGGCCCGGCGGCACGATCACCGTGTACCAGGAGGCGGGCCTGTCCCACCTGGACCCCGGCCAGATCTACGTCTCCGACGCCGGACAGGTCGCCAACCTGCTCTTCCGCCGCCTGACCCAGTTCCAGGAGGACGACAAGGGCAACGTGTCGGTCGTCGGTGACCTCGCCACCGACTCCGGCAAGGCCACCGACGGCGGCAAGACCTGGACCTTCACCCTGAAGGACGGCATCAAGGACGAGAACGGCAACCCCATCTCCTCCGCCGACGTCCGGCACAGCATCGAGCGCCTGTACGCGAAGTTCATCTTCGACGGCCCGACCTACCTGCAGACCTGGCTGAGCGGCGCCGACTACCGCAAGGCCCTGCCCGGCGGCGGCTTCGACGGCAAGCACCTGCCGGCCTCGGTGCTGGACACCCCCGACGACAAGACGGTGGTCCTCCACTTCGACCAGCCGCATCCGGACCTGCCGCAGACGCTCGCCATGGCCGGTTACGCCGTCGTCCCGGCGAAGGGCGACACCAAGGAGAAGTACGAGAAGAAGCCGGTCGCCACCGGACCGTACAAGATCGCCGAGAACAAGGCAGGCAAGACCCTGAAGCTGGTGAAGAACACCAACTGGGACCCCAAGACGGACTCCGTGCGCCACCAGTACGCCGACGGATTCACCATCCAGTTCGGCGTCACCGAGTCGACCCAGACCAAGCGGCTGATCGCGGACCAGGGCGACAACAAGAACGCCATCCAGCTCACCAACGGTGTCGAGGCCACCCAGATCCAGGACGTCATCAGGAACCCGGAGGCCAGCAAGCGCACGGTCAAGGGCTACCAGCCCTACGTCATGCAGCTGACCTTCAACCTCGACCGGGTCAAGGACCTCAAGATCCGCCAGGCCGTCACCTACGCGGTCAACTCCAAGTCCCTCATCGCCGGCGAGGGCGGCGCCTACGGCGGTGACGTCGCGCCGAACTACTTCGCGCCGACGCTGCCCGGCTACGAGCCGAACTACGACCCGTACGGCCGGCTGAAGACACCGCAGGGCAACATCGCCAAGGCCAAGGAGATCCTCAGTAGCGTCCCGGCGTCCGAGAAGAAGCTCGTCTTCGCCTACGCCAACAGCGAGGCCGGCCAGAAGCGCAAGGTCGCCATCGAGGACGCGCTCACCAAGGTCGGCTTCGACATCGTCGCCAAGGAGGTCGACGCGGCGAGCTACTACGAGCAGATCGGCAAGCTGAAGAACCCGTACGACATGTACATCTCCGGCTGGGGCCAGGACTGGCCGTCCCCGGGCACGGTCGTCACCCCGATCTACGACGGCTCGCAGGTCTTCGACGGCTCCTCGAACTACTCGCACGTCAAGGACCCGAAGGTCGACGCCCTCATCAAGAAGGCGCTGACCCAGCAGCCGGCCGAGGCCGCCAAGACGTGGAGGGAAGCACAGCACTACCTGCTGGAGAACGTCGTCCCGGCGGCCCCGCTGTGGTACACGAAGCAGTTCCAGATCTCCGGTTCCAACGTGGGCGGTGCCCGCTACGGCTCGGTGTCCAGCCTCATCGACATCACCAGGCTGTACCTGAAGTCGTGACCCGCGGCCGATGACGGGGGCGCGCTCCGACCGAGCGCGCCCCGTGTCCGAGCGCACCCCACCCACCGTCTCCGCAGAGAGCAGCCAGCCCGCCATGCTTCAGTTCATCATCCGGCGCACGGTCGGCGCCTTCGTCACGCTCTTCCTCATCGGGGCGGCGACCTTCTTCCTCTTCGTGGCCGCACCCTCCGACTACGCCTCACTTGCCTGCGGCAAGGACTGTTCGCCCCAGCGGCTGGCGGACATCCGGGACGCCCTGGGTCTCGACCTGCCCCTGGCCCAGCAGTTCTGGGACTTCATGTCCGGCATCGTGACGGGCCGTGACTTCCCGACCGGTCACTGCTCGGCCCCCTGCCTGGGCGTGTCGTTCTACTCGGGGGACATGGTCTGGAGCACCATCATGGACCGGTTCCCGCTGACCCTCACCCTGACCGCAGGCGGTGCGGTCGTCTTCCTCCTGGTCGGGGTCGGCGCGGGCATGATCGCCGCCTACCGGCGCGGGACACTGGTGGACAAGGTCGCCACCGGCACGTCCATGGTGCTGAGTTCGTTCCAGATCTACTTCCTCGGCCCGATCGTGCTGACGATCCTCGTCTACAGCACCGGCTGGATGGAGGACCCGCACTACGTGCCGGTCACCGATGACCCGGTCGGGTGGTTCGTCGGCATGTCGATCCCGGTCTGCGTGATGGCCACGATCTTCACCGCGCAGTACACCCGTATGGCGCGCTCGTCGATGATCGAGCAGCTCGCCGAGGACCATGTGCGCACCGCGCGGGCCAAGGGCATGTCGCGCAGGTACGTCTTCCTGCGCTACGCCTGGCGCGGCTCGCTCATCCCGATCGTCACCGTGCTCGGCATCGACGTCAGCTCCATGCTGGGCGGTGCCGTCGTCACCGAACTGACCTTCTCCCTCCAGGGGATCGGCCGGCTCGCCGTGGACGGCGCGGTCAACAAGGACCTGCCGCTGACGATGGGGGTCATGCTGTTCGGCGCCTTCTTCATCCTGGTCATCAACATCTTCACCGACGTCACGTACGCGTGGATCGACCCCCGCATCCGGCTCTCCTAGGAAGAACCAGCCACTGTGACCACACTGACCAAGGCCGCGGGCGCACCGGCCCCGACCGGGCCGGACGGTTTCCTCTCGGTGCGTGATCTCCAGGTGACGTTCTCCACCGAGGACGGCCCGGTCAAGGCCGTCGACGGGCTCTCCTTCGACCTGGAGCGCGGCAGGACCCTCGGCATCGTGGGCGAGTCGGGTTCCGGCAAGTCGGTGACCAACCTGACGGTCCTCGGACTGCACGACCCGCTGTTCACGACGATCGACGGAGAGATCGTCCTCGACGGCAAGGAACTCATCACCGCCACCGAGAAGGAGATGGAGCGGCTGCGCGGCAACCGGATGGCGATGATCTTCCAGGATCCCCTCACCGCGCTGTCGCCCTTCTACACCATCGGCCGGCAGATCGCCGAGCCGTTCATGAAGCACACGGGCGCCTCGAAGAAGGCCGGCTGGGAGCGCGCCGTGGAGATGCTCGCCAAGGTGGGCATCCCCAACCCCCGGGAGCGGGCCCGGGACTACCCGCACCAGTTCTCCGGCGGTATGCGCCAGCGCGCGATGATCGCCATGGCCCTGGTCTGCGACCCGGACCTGCTGATCGCCGACGAGCCGACCACGGCCCTGGACGTGACCGTGCAGGCCCAGATCCTCGACCTGCTCAAGGACCTTCAGCGGGAGACCGGCACGGGGATCGTCTTCATCACCCACGACCTCGGGGTGATCGCCGACATGGCCGACGACATCATGGTCATGTACGCCGGGCGCGCGGTGGAACGCGGCACCGTCGACGAGGTCCTCAGGTCGCCGCAGCACCCGTACACCTGGGGGCTGCTGAACTCCATGCCCCGGCTGGACTCCGACCTCGGCACCCCGCTGTCGCCCATTCCCGGCAGCCCGCCGAGCCTGCTCACCCCGCCGACCGGCTGCCGCTTCCACCCCCGGTGCACCTTCCGGGACCGGGTCGGCGGCGACCGCTGTGTCACCGAGCGCCCCGCGCTGGCGCCGGACCGCTCCTCGGCGTGCCATCTCGGCGCGGAGCAGAAACGAACCATCTTCGTCGAAGAGATCAGGCCCCGACTGGGCTAGGAGGACAACCGTCATGAAAGAGGACCTGGTCCTTCCCGCCACCCGCGAGGCCGGTGCGGACGCGGCGGACGAGCCGCTGCTGACCGTCTCGGGGCTCGTCAAGCACTTCCCGGTCAAGGGCGGCTTCCCCATCCGCCGTACGGTCGGCGCCGTCCAGGCCGTCGACGGCGTGGACCTGACCGTGCACGCGGGGGAGAGCTTCGGCCTGGTCGGCGAGTCGGGCTGTGGCAAGTCGACCACGGGCCGGCTCATCACCCGCCTGCTGGAGCCCACCCACGGCACCATCACCTATCGCGGCCGGGACATCAGCCGTGCGACGCGCAAGCAGCTCGCGCCCATCCGCTCCGAGATCCAGATGATCTTCCAGGACCCGTACTCGTCGCTGAACCCGCGGCAGACGGTCGGCAAGATCATCTCCGGTCCGATGGAGATCA
>NZ_JBEZBT010000049.1:0-64852 GCF_040647235.1 Streptomyces sp. NPDC042638 | reverse complement strand
GAGGGATCCGCCCTGGTCTCAGTCGCAGTCTCAGTCCCGCAAGGACCATTTGCCCTTTCCCCAGAGTTTGCGCAGGGACGGTACGGACACGAAGCCCTCGGCGATGCCGGAGGCGAGGCCGATGCGGGCGAGGGCGGCGGTGTCGCCGTAGCAGATGAAGCGCGGGTACCACTCCGGGTGGTACTTGGCGTTGGAGCGGTACAGGGCCTCCAGTTGCCACCAGCGGGAGAAGAAGAGCAGGAGCCGGCGCCAGAGCCGGAGGACCGGTCCGGCTCCGATGCGGGCGCCCTCCTCGAAGGCCGACCGGAAGACGGCGAAGTTGAGGGAGATCCGGCGCACACCCAGTTTCGGGGCGGCGGCGCACAGTTCGGCGACCATGAACTCCGTCACGCCGTTGGGCGCGGCCCGGTCACGGCGCATCAGGTCCAGGGAGACGCCGTCGCGGCCCCAGGGGACGAAGGAGAGCAGCGCGAGCAGCCGGCCGTGCTCGCCGAGGGCCTCCACGAGGAGGCAGTCGCCGTCGGCGGGGTCACCGAGCCGGTCCAGGGCCATGGAGAAGCCGCGCTCGGTCTCGGTGTCCCGCCAGGCGTCGGCCTTGGTGATGATCTCCTGCATCTCCCGTTCGGTCAGGTGCGCGTGCCGGCGGATACGGCAGACGGCTCCGGTGCGCCGGACCCGGTGCACGGCCTGCCGGGTGACGCGCATGTCCCGGCCGTTCAGGTCGAAGCCCGGGATGGACAGGATCGCCTCGTCACCGAGTTGGAGGGCGCCCAGTCCGGCGCGGGCGTAGGCGCGGGCGCCGTTCTCGGAGGCGCCCATCACGGCGGGTGCCCAGGCGTGCCGGCGGGCCCGGTCCAGCCAGGCGTCGATGGCGTGCGGCCAGGCCTCCGGGTCGCCGACGGGGTCGCCGCTGGCCAGGCACACACCGGCCTCGACGCGGTAGGTGACGGCGGCCTTGCCGCTGGGCGAGAAGACGACGGCCTTGTCGCGCCGGGTGGCGAAGTAGCCGAGGGAGTCCCGCTCGCCGTATTCGGTCAGCAGGGCCCGGATGCGGGCCTCCTCGTCGCCGTGCAGGGCGGCTTCCAGGCGCTGGGACCGGAACAGCGTGCCGGCGGCGTTGAGCAGCGCGAGCGCGCCGAACAGGCCGAGGACGAAGCTGACCTCGCGCGGTGGGCGGCCGTCGAAGGAGCTGCTCGGGACCAGCCCGCCGCACACCCGGTCGGCGGCCCACGCCAGGTGCTGGGCCGCCGGGAGCGTGCCGGGGAAGAGCTGCAGCAGGCCCCAGCCGAGCACGATGGACACGGCCAGCCCGGCAAGCAGCACGGCGAGCGCCCGCCACACGGCGCCGCGGCGGGAGGCGGCGTAGAACTCCCCGCGGGCCACCACGAGCAGGAGCAGCAGCAACCCGCACAGCACCAGGGAGGGGAGCGACTCGGCGTACAGGCCGACGGCCGCGCCGAGCGCGTCGGTCAGGACGAGCAGGCCGAGGTAGACGACGACCAGCCGCCAGGCGACCTTCTTGCGGGCGGCGGTGGCGCCGGACAGCAGGAACAGGAAGACGGCGTAGGCGAGGTTGGCGCTGATCGGGACCAGCAGCAGGTCGAGGGTGCGGACGGCCGGTCGGAGCGGGCCGCGCAGCGGGGCGATGATCGCGAGCAGGGCGCACAGCAGGCCGAGCGCGGCGAAGAGGGTGGCGAAGGCCTCCGGGACCCAGCCGAGGCGCCCGCCGGGTGGGCGCATCGGGCCGCCGGCGCCCCTGCGGGCGGCCGGTTCCGCGGTGGCAGTCATGGTTCCGACTCTAGGAAGGGCCCGGGCCGCTCGCCCGTCGAGCGGGCCCCGCGCATGGGCTGGAACAGCCGATTCCGATACCCTCGGGCCGTGACGGAACAGCACGAACAGCATTCGCACACGTTCGAGCGGGGTACGGACGGCCCGAAGGTCATCGTCGTCGGTGTGGACGGCTCCGACTCCTCGTTGCGTGCCGCGGCGTACGCGGGTGGTCTGGCCCGGCGGCAGCGCGCTCTGCTGGCCGTGGTGTACGTGCAGCCGTTGCTGGCGGCCGGCGCGGCGCTCGGGGCTCCGGTGGCGGAGACGACCGACGAGATCGCCGAGGACCTGATCACGCAGATCCGGGAGGCGGCCGAGCGGGTCAAGGGGATATTCGACATGCGCTGGGAGTTCCACACGTTCCGCGGCGACCCCTACAACGGGCTGGTGAAGGCCGCCGACGAGCTGAAGGCGGACGCGGTGGTGGTGGGCGCCTCGGAACAGGCCGGCCACCGGATCATCGGCTCGGTGGCGGTCCGGCTGGTCAAGGCGGGCCGCTGGCCGGTCACGGTCGTGCCGTAACCGGGACCGCCGGAAGCGGCCGTCCGACGTCCCCCGCCGGACGGTCACGACGGCGACGACACCCTCACCACCGACCGACCGCCGAGCGGCCGGACCATCCGGACGGCGGGCCCCGCGGAGCCGTCAGGACGGCGGCGCACGCCCTTCCCGCCGGCCGACCGGAGCACGAGCGGCCGGGCCCCCACCCTGGCGGCAGAGGCGGTCCCGCCCTGGCGGCAGAGGCGGTCGCCGAGCCGGGCGGCGGGAAGCGGCACCGACGACCCACGGACCGGTTTCCCCCGGCCGCCCACGGGGCCGACGGGTGGTGCGCGCCCTGCCGCCGGACGACAGAGCACGAGCGGCCGGACCCGACCCGGACGGCAGAGGCGGCCTTAGACCCCGACGGCGGTGAGCGGCGGACGCGACCCGCGGACCGGGCCGGTGTCCCCGCCGCGGGCGCGGACGTGGTGCTGCGGGCGTGGACCGCGGTCCGGGCCGTGCGTGGCGTCTTCTCTGTGCGCCGCCCCTGAGACATCATGATCCGCCGTCAGCCGTTGCCGTCGGCGAAGAGGTGAGGCGCATGGCCAGAATCCGCGCGGGTGAGGGGATTCTCCGCCGCAAACCCATCGAGCACATCGAGGAGGCCGAGGTCGGCGAAGGCACCCGCCTGGACAAGTCGCTGGGCCTGTGGCAGCTCACCGCGATCGGCGTGGGCGGCATCATCGGCGCGGGCATCTTCACCCTGGCCGGCACGGTGGCCCACGGCATCGCCGGGCCGGCGGTGCTGGTCTCCTTCCTGGTCGCAGGCGTCGCGAGCGCCTGCGCCGCGCTGTCGTACGCGGAGTTCGCCGGGATGATTCCGAAGGCGGGGTCGGCGTACACGTACGGCTACGCGGTGCTCGGTGAGTTCGCGGGCTGGTTCATCGGCTGGGATCTGCTGCTGGAGTACACGGCGATCGTCGCCGTGGTCGCGATCGGGATCTCCGGCTACTTCGGCTTCCTCATCGAGAACCTGGGGCTCGATCTGCCCGACTGGCTGCAGGGGGCGCCCGGGACCGGGACCGGTCACCGGGTCGATCTGTTCGCGGCGGTGCTGTGCCTGGTGATCGCCTGGCTGCTCAACCTGGGGATGCGCAGCGCGGCCCGGTTCGAGACGGTCGTGGTGGCGCTGAAGGTGCTGGTGGTACTGGTGGTGGTCGGGGTGGGTGTGTTCCACATCGACAGCGGGAACTACCACCCGTTCTTCCCGTTCGGGGTGAGCGGTGCGTTCACCGGTGCGGCGACCGTGTTCTTCGCCGTGTTCGGCTACGACGCCATGTCGACCGCCGCCGAGGAGTCGAAGGACGCGCAGCGGAACATGCCGAAGGCCATCATCTACTCGCTGGCGATCTCGATGGTGCTGTACGTGGCGGCCTGCCTGGTGCTGACGGGCATGCAGAACTACCGGGCCATCGATCCGGAGAGCGGCTTCTCCACCGCGTTCGACTCGGTGGGCCTGAGCGCGCTCGCGAACCTGGTCGCGGTGGGCGCGATCATCGGCATCCTCACCGTGATGTTCACGTTCATGCTGGGCGTGACCCGGGTGTGGTTCTCGATGTCCCGTGACGGCCTGCTGCCGCGGTGGTTCGCCAGGACGCACCCGAGGCGGCACGTGCCGACCCGGGTCACCTGGATCGTCGGGGTGGCGTCGGCGGCGATCGCCGGGTTCGTGCCCATCGGGGAGGCCGCCGAACTCACCAACATCGGCATCCTGCTGGCGTTCGTGGTGGTGTGCGCGGCGGTGATCGTGCTGCGCTACCGGCAGCCGGACCTGCCGCGCACCTTCCGCACCCCGGGGATGCCGGTCGTGCCCGCGCTCGGTGTCGTCTTCTCGGTCTGGCTGATCACGTTCCTGCAGTGGCAGACCTGGGTGCGGTTCGCGGTGTGGTTCGTGATCGGCTGCGTGATCTACTTCGGCTACTCCTACCGGCACTCGGCGCTCGCCACCCGGCATCCCGCGGGCTGATCACTCCGCCATGGTCAGGCCGTCCTGGGCGGCCCCGCGGCTGAGGACGGCGTCCCGGATCCGGTCGCGCACGGCCTCCAGTTCGGCGCCCTGGGCGATGGCCCGGTTGAGGTCGACGACCCGGCCGGCGTCGAGGTCGTACAGCTGCGGGACGAACTCGGCACGGGTGACCCGCCAGGGGCCGCCCGGCCGGGCCGGCGGGGCGAAGGTGAAGCGGCCGAGGGCGGACTCGTTGCCACGCGGGTCCTGGGCGCCCGCGCCGTTGTACATCTCGCCGGCGATCTGGTCGCCCATCCCGTAGATCACCCAGGTGCCGTTGACCTTCTCGTACGCCTGCGGGACATGGGCGTGGGTGCCGAGGATCAGGTCGATGTCCGGGCGGCCGTTCGTGGCCGAGGCGGTGAGCCGCTGGGCGAGGGTGAGCTGGAGCCGGTCGGGTTCCTCCTGCCACTCGGTGCCCCAGTCGAGGGAGATCACCACCACGTCGGCGCCGCCCCGCCGGGCGGCCCGGGCGTCGGCGACGATCCGGTCGGCGTCGATCACGTTGACCGCCCAGGGCTGTCCGGGCGGCAGCGGGTAGTTGGTGCCGAAGGTGTACGACAGGTGGGCGACCTTGGCCCGGCCCGCCCGCAGGATGGCGACCGAGCGGGCCTCGGCCTCGCTGCGGGCGGTCCCGGCGTGCCGCAGACCGGCCCGGTCCATCGCGTCGAGGGTGCGGGCGATGCCGGCGGTTCCGTCGTCCAGGGCGTGCCCGGAAGCCGTGGAGCAGCTGTCGTAGCCGGTGGCGGCGAGGGCCTCGGCGATCTGCGGCGGGGACTTGAAGACGGGGTAGCCGGTGTAGTCGCCGTCGGCACCGTAGACGGTCTCCATGTGACACAGCGCCAGGTCGGCGCGGGAGACGACCGGTTGGACGCCGGAGAGCATGGGGCGGAAGTCGTGGCCGTTGCGGCCGGCGTCGTAGGCGGCCCGCTCGATGACGGAGGTGTGCGGCAGCACGTCGCCGGAGGCGACCAGGGTGAAGCCGCCGCCGGCCGGGGGCGGCGCCGGCTGTCCGCGCGTGCCGGATTCCCGGTGCTGGTTCTGGCACGCTGCCCCGGCCGCGAGGACGGCGGTCAGGAGCAGCGCCACCTGCTGTCTGCGTCCGATCATCAGCTCACCCCAGGGTTGTCGTATATACAGACGAAGCCGTGACGGGCATATGGGTATGAATCTGATGTCCCGGATAAACAGATCGGGTGGCGTCATTAACCCGTCCGGGGTTCTGGCGTACCGCTCGTCCGACCGTTCGCCGACGCGATCGACCGTCCGCCGCAAGTCCGGGTCCGCGCCCTGTGCGCCGGCCGCGGGCTGCGCTGCCATACGGCCATGACGGCCGGAACCTCACTCACCCCCGGGACGCTCAACCCCGGGACACTCAACCCAGGGACCCCAGAGACCCCAGGGACCACGACCGCCGAGCACGAGCTGGCCGCACTCCAGCGCGAGCACGGCGGACCGCTGTTCGCGCTGCTGCTCAGGCTCTGCGACGGAGACCGCCAGCGTGCCGAGGATCTCGTCCAGGAGACCCTGGTGCGTGCCTGGCAGCATCCGGAGGCACTGCACGCCGACGGCTTCGACTCCGTACGGCCCTGGCTGCTCACCGTGGCCCGGCGGCTCGCGATCGACGCCCGGCGGGCCCGGCGGGCGCGGCCGGCCGAGATCGGCGACGAGGTCCCGGAGGACGCGCGGGTGACCGCCGATCACGCCGAGCGGTCCACGGCGATGCTCGACGTCCGGCAGGCTGTGAAGACACTCACGCCGGAGCACCGTGACGTGCTGATACTGGTGTATTTCCGCGGGGCCAGCGTGACGGAGGCCGCGCGGACCCTGGGTATTCCACCCGGTACCGTGAAGTCCCGCGCGTACTACGCGTTGCGCGCCCTGCGCCGGGTCCTTCCGGGTTACGCGGCCGACCTGCGATGAAACCGGAAGCCCGGTCAAACCTCGGTAAAGCGCCTTGCTGTAGCCCCCGTTCTGGCAATGGGCTGTCCTCATCCGCGTTCCGGGCGGGGGCGGGGACCGCGATCCCGACGGGGGCTCGGGCGACGCGCACGCACCGGAGGAAGGGCAGGAAGGGATGCTGCACAGAGGGCACGAGAGCACGGACGGCACCGACGGCGACGAACTGGCCGTCCCCATGGCCTGGTTGTACGCCGAGTACATCGCCGACGAACTGCTGCGCACCGGCGATCTGATGCCGCCGACGTCCTTCGAGTTCCGGGCCGGCCGGGACGCGCTGGCGCTGACCGTCTTCCTGTCCGACACCGACGGGGAGCTCTCCGGCATCCGGGTGATCTCCCAGCTGGAGAACTGGCTGGCGCTGACCGCCTACGACCAGCCGTGGCAGGACTGGGTGCGCGCGCGTATGGCCGAGCTGACCGAGCGGGCGGCCGGCTCCTGCGCCCCCTGCCCGGACCTGGCGCTGGCGGCGGACGCCTGGCGCTGGCTGGAGGAGACCGAACTGCTCGCGCCGGACCTCGACGCGGTGCCGGGCGGCGGCGCGGTGTTCGGGGAGGACGACGGGCCGAAGGTGTGGACCCCGGCCTGGCGGCTCGGGCTGCCCCTCGGGCACCTGGCGATCCACCTCTTCTGAATCTTCCGCTATTCACACCAATCCGCGGGCCGGGCCGCTCCGAATCTCCTGTCCGGGATTGTGTGTGCGGCTTGAGTGATTCGGCCGTCGGCTGCGTACGGGTGGGAGCAAGGAGTAACCCTTCCCCCACCCTTCGGCACGAGGATTCGGCATGAGGTCCCTGGAAAGGCATCGCGACGTCGGCGCGTACGCGCTCGGCGTGCTGGACGAGGCGGAGGCCTTCCGCTTCGAGGACCACCTCATGGAGTGCCCCCGGTGCGCGGCACACGTGACCGAGTTCGGGCCCGCCACCCGGCAGCTGATGCTGTACCGCCGGGCCACGCCGCGCTTCGTGCCCGCCATGGCCCAGCCCGGTCCCCGGCTGCTGGATCGGCTGCTCGGCGAGCTGGCGCACCGGCGACGGGCGCGGCGCCGCAGGCTGCTGTACGGCCTGGCCGCCTCGGTGGTGCTGGCCGTGGCCGGCCCCGGGATCGTGGCCTTCGCCGGTGACACGGAGCCGGCCGCACGGGTCACCGCGGCGACCGATCCGCACACCGGGGTGTGGGCGCGGGTCACCTCCGCGGACGCGGAGTGGGGCAGCGATCTGCGGCTGGAGGTCAAGGACGGTTCCGGGCGGCACGCCTGCCGCCTGGTCGCGGTCGGCCGTGACGGCACGGAGCAGGTCGTCGCCGGCTGGTCCGGGCGCGGTGACGGCAGGCGGCCCACCACCGCGATGGGCGCGACCGCGCTGCACCCGGACCAGATCCTGCGCTACGAGGTCCGCACGGACGAGGGAAAGCGGCTGGTCACCCTGGAGTAAGGGGCTCAGGGCGGAACGGGCTCACTTCAGCAGCCGGGACAGGCGTCGGTCGGCCAGCGGCTTGCCGCCCGTCTGGCAGGTCGGGCAGTACTGCAGCGAGGAGTCGGCGAAGGAGACCTCCCGGACGGTGTCGCCGCACACCGGGCAGGGCTCACCGGTGCGGCCGTGGACGCGCAGGCCGCTCTTCTTCTCCGCCTTCAGCCGGCCGGCCGCCACGCCCCGGGACCGTTCGACCGCCTCGGTGAGCGTGTCGCGCAGCGCCGCGTACAGGCGGCGGGTCTCGTCCGGGGTGAGGGAGGCGGCGAGCTTGAACGGGGACATCTTCGCGGCGTGCAGGATCTCGTCGCTGTAGGCGTTGCCGACGCCCGCGATCAGCGACTGGTCGCGCAGGGCACCCTTCAGCTGTCGGCGTTCGTTCTTCAGCAGGGCGGCGAAGCGCTCCTCGTCGAAGTCGTCGGCGAGCGGATCGGGGCCGAGCCGGGCGATGCCCGGCACCTCCTCCGGGTCGCGGACCACGTACACGGCGAGGCGTTTCTGGGTGCCGGCCTCGGTCAGGTCGAAGCCCTCGCCGGTCTCCAGGGCCACCCGCAGCGCGAGCGGGCCCTTGCCGGGCTTCGGCGGGCCGTCCGGCAGCCGGTCCCGCCACTGCAGCCAGCCCGCCCGGGCCAGGTGGGTCACCAGGTGCAGCCCGCCGTCCGTCCCGATGTCCAGGAACTTGCCGTGCCGGCGCACGGTCGTCACCTCCGCGCCCTCGACGGCGCCGACCGGCGGGTCGTACGTCTTCAGGACGCTGATGGCCACCGGCAGCACCCGCACCACCCGGAGTCCGACCAGGTGCTCGGTGAGGAAGTCCGTCAGCGCTTGTACCTCGGGCAGTTCCGGCATACGTCCAGAGTGCCATCCGGCACCGACGACGCCGCGCGGTCCCGCCGGGGGCGGACGGCGCCTACGGCAGCTCGAACTCGCACCACACCGCCTTGCCGCTGCCCCGCGCCTCCACGCCCCAGCTGTCGGCGAGCCGCTCCACGAGGAGCAGGCCGCGGCCGGAGACGCCGTCCTCGCCCGCGTCGCGGCGCCGTGGCAGGGCGCTGGAACAGTCCTCGACCTCGATGCGCAGCCGGTGGCCGGCGCCGTCCAGGACCCGCAGGGTGACGACCGCGGAGCCCTCGGTGTGGATCAGGGCGTTGGTGATCAGCTCGTCGGTCACCAGCTCGATCTCGTCGGCCTGGTCGCCCGCGCCCCAGGCGCGGACCGCCGCGCGGACCATCTGCCGGGCCTGGGTGAGCGCCTCCGGGTCACCGGACGCCACATGCTGCTGGAGCCGGCCGCCGGGCCGCGTGCTCTCGCGCGCGCGGCGGCGCATCAGCAGCAGGGCCACGTCGTCGTCACCGCCCCGTTCCTCGGCCACCTTGATCAGCCGGTCGGCGAGGTCGCGCACCTCGTCGGGGCCCTCGCAGATGAGCGCGGCCAGGGCTCCCATGCCGTCGTCCAGGTCGGCGCCGGGCAGTTCGACCAGCCCGTCGGTGCACAGCAGCAGGGTGTCGCCCGGGTCGAGTTCGAGGGAGGCGACGGGGTACTCCAGCCGGCCGAACTCGGCGGACAGGCCGAGCGGCAGCCCGCCCTGGACGGCGACCCGGTGGCAGCTGCCGTCGGCGCGCCGGATCAGCGGGTCGATGTGCCCGGCGCGCACCATCTGCACGACTCCGGTGGACAGGTCGGCCTCGGCGTACAGACAGGTGGCGAACCGGTCGGTGTCCAGCTCGTGGAGGAAGACGGAGGCGCGGGCCATGACGGTGGCCGGGGTGTGGCCTTCGGCGGCGTAGGCGCGCAGGACGATCCGCAGCTGGCCCATGACGGCGGCGGCGTGCGTGTCGTGGCCCTGGACGTCCCCGATGACCGCGCCGACCCGGCCTCCCCCGGAGGGGGTGCCCCCGGGCAGCGGGATCAGGTCGTACCAGTCGCCGCCGATGTCCCGGCCCAGGGCGGCCGAGCGGTAGCGGACCGCGATGTCGGCGCCGCGGACGCTCGGGATGGTGCGGGGCAGCATGGCCTGCTGGAGGCCCTCGGCGAGGTCCTTCTCCTGTTCGTAGAGCATGGCCCGCATGAGGCTCTGCGCGATGCTGCTGCCCAGCGCGACCAGGACGGCGCGTTCCTCGTCGGAGAAGCCGTGCCGGTCGTCGTAGAGCAGGCCCATCGCCCCGATCGGGCGGGCCTGGGCGATCAGCGGGAGGTAGGCGGCCGAGGTGATGCGCAGATCGGTGATGTGCGGCCAGAGGATCGGGTAGTCCGACGCGAACTCCTCCGCCGACTCGATGAAGCGGGGGCTGAGCGTGCGGACGACCTCGCTCATCGGGTACGGCTCGTCGATCCGGGTGACGCGGGTGCCGGGGACGAAGCTGCCCGCGGGGCCCTCGGCGACCAGCCGGATCCGGCCCGCCTCCACCAGACCCATCACCAGGCTGGCCGCGCCCAGATGGCGGATGCCGTGGGCGTCCTTGATGACGTCGATGACGTCCTGGACGCTGCGGGCGTGCGCCAGGGCGGCGGAGATGACCTGGACGACGCTGGTCTGCTGGCGGAACGCCTCGTCCTGGGCGGCCCGGAGGCTGCGGGCGGCGCTGTCGGCGAGTTCCTGGGTGGCGTCGCGGACGATGCCGACGACCCGGCGGGGGCGGCCGGAATCGTCGCGGCGGATGTAGCCCTGGGTGTGCGTCCAGCGCAGGGTGCCGTCACGGCAGCGGATGCGGAAGTAGGCGCCGTAGTTCTCGCTGCCGTCCTTGATCGCCCGTGCGACCACCGCGTCGAGCCGGGCGGCCTCGGGCGGCGGCACGCGCACGGAGAGGGTCTCCGGGCGCCCGTCGTACTCCTCGGGGAGCAGGTCGAACACCTCGAAGGCCTGGGCGTCCATGTCCATCAGACCGGCGTCCAGGTCCCAGTCGAAGCTGCCCATGTGGTTGAGCGCGAGGATCGGGTCCGGATGTGCGGGCCAGTCCTCCGGAAGGGACAGGGCGCTCGCTCCCCGATCGGCCATGGGCCCACCATGCCAGCATCCGGCCGATTCTTCGACCTGATCGGCGGCCCCCGGTGCGGGACCGCCGCCCGGCACCGGCACCGGCTCCGTACTCAGCCGCCGGGCCCGTCCCCGGGCGGGCCGGGGAGGACGGAGTGCCATCACTGCCCTCTGGTGCCGGGAGGCCGGGCCAGGAAAGACGGGGCGCCGTCACGGCCGTCCGATGCCGGGGGGCCGGGGTGGGCGGGGTGCCCTCCCGGCCGTCCGATACCCGGGGGGCCGGGCCGGGGAGGGCGGAGTGCCGTCACGGCCGGACGGTGCCCAGGGGGCCAGGTCGGGCAAGACGGGGCGCCGGTCCCGCCGTCCGGTGCCGGGGGGCCGGGCCGGGGAGGGCGGGGTGTCGTCACTGACCTCCGGTGCCGGCCTGTGGCTTCGTGTCGGGCGGGGCGGGCGGGGACGGGGCGGTGCCGGCCCGGACGGGCGGGGAGACGACGTGGTCGCGGCGGACGTCGTGGCCGACCCGGCGCTCGGTCCAGGTACGGTTCCCGTCGTCGACGATCGTGATGCCGGCGACTGCGTGCGGCGCCGGGGCCACCACGATGACCTTGTTCGGCCGGTAGCCGTACCAGGGGGTGCCGCGGGCACCGGCCCCGCCGCGGGTCGGCGCGGGCGGTTCGAGCGGGTTGCCGCAGGCGCAGCGCACCCGGGGCACGCCCCGGTCGTCGACGAGGACGGCGGTGCCGGCCTGGAGCACGGCCTGATAGCCGTCCGCCCTGCGGTTGCGGTAGGAGTGGTTCGTGACGCGGGTGTCGGTGCCGAGTACGACCGGCGTCAGGCCGCGCAGATAGGCCGGGAGCGCCGGCCGGGTGACGCCGGCCACGCGGGCGAAGGCGTCGGCCCGGGCCCGGTCCGCCGCGAGATAGCCGATGTGCCGCTCGACGTCACAGTCGGCGACGTGCGGGCTGCCGTGGTACAGACCGGGTGTGGCGCCGGACAGGGTGCGGGTGGCGCGCAGCGGTGCCGCGAGTTCGGCGGCCGACACGGGGGCGGTGCCGCGGGGCGGTGCCGACCCGGGGACGCCGGTGGCCGTGGACGCGGTGAAGGGCTCGGGTCCCCGGTCGGTGGCGGCCAGCAGGTAGACCGACTCGCCCAGCCGGGCCTCCTTGACGCCGGAGCCCGCGCAGCCGGCGGTGGGGAGCACCGCAGACAGGACGCAGACCGTGACGATGGTTCCGGTGGGTATCCGCACCGCACACTCCACATCACTTTGGGTGATTACGCCCTATTGTTGGCATCGCACCGGATTGGCTGGCAACTCGGGGAACGCCGTGGTGGTAGCGCGGCGCCGGTGTAGCCGCACAGGAGGGCGTGCACAGCCGTGGACTGGTTCACCGCACCGGGCGACTGGCTGAGCCGGCTGGTCTTCCAGCGGGCCTTGGCCGCCGTGTACCTGGTCGCCTTCCTGACGGCGGCCCTGCAGTTCCGGGCCCTGCTGGGTGAACGCGGGATGCTGCCGGTCCCCCGCTTCACGGCTCGGGTGCGGTTCCGGCGCGCCCCGAGCCTGTTCCAGCTGCATTACTCCGACCGCTTCTTCGCGGGCTCGGCCTGGGCGGGCTGCGCGGTCTCGGCGGCCCTGCTGGCCGGGGCGGACTCCGCGCTCCCGCTGTGGGCCGGCATCCTGCTGTGGCTGGTGCCGTGGGCGCTGTACCTGTCGATCGTCAACGTGGGCCAGACGTGGTACGCGTTCGGCTGGGAGTCGCTGCTGCTGGAGACCGGTTTCCTCGCCGCGTTCCTCGGCAACGACGAGGTGGCGCCACCGGTCGTCGTCCTGTTCCTGCTGCGCTGGATCCTGTTCCGGGTCGAGTTCGGCGCCGGGCTGATCAAGCTGCGGGGCGACGCCTGCTGGCGGAAGCTGACCTGTCTGGACTACCACCACGAGACGCAGCCGATGCCGGGCCCGCTGAGCTGGTTCTTCCATCATCTGCCCAGGCCGCTGCACCGGGTGGAGGTGGCCGCCAACCATGTCACCCAGCTGGTCGTGCCGTTCCTGTTGTTCACCCCTCAGCCGGTCGCCTCGGCCGCCGCCGCACTGATGATCGTCACCCAGCTGTGGCTGGTGCTCTCCGGTAACTTCGCCTGGCTGAACTGGATCACCATCGTGCTGGCCCTGTCCGCGCTCCGGCTGCCCACGGCGGCACCGCCGGTGCCGCCGGCCCCGCTGTGGTACGAGGTGCTGGTGCTCGCGGTCGCCGCCCTGCTGGTCTTCCTCAGCTACCACCCGGTGGTGAACATGATCTCCCGCCGCCAGGTGATGAACCGCTCCTTCGACCCGCTGCATCTGGTGAACACCTACGGCGCGTTCGGCAGCGTCAGCCGGGTCCGCTACGAGGTGGTGGTGGAGGGCACCCTGGACGACACCCCGCGCGAGGACTCCGACTGGCGGGAGTACGCCTTCAAGGGCAAGCCCGGCGATCCCCGGCGCTGGCCGCGCCAGTTCGCCCCCTACCATCTGCGCCTGGACTGGCTGATGTGGTTCGCCGCGCTGTCGCCCGGGTACGCCGGGGAGTGGTTCGGCGCCCTGGTGGAACGCCTGCTGGACAACGACCGGGACACCCTCCGGCTGCTCCGCCGCTCCCCGTTCCCGCCGGACACCCCGCCCCGCTACGTCCGGGCCCGGCTGTTCCGGTACCGGTACACGAGCCGGCGGGAGTGGCGGGAGACGGGGGCGTGCTGGGAGCGGACGTACGTGCGGGAGTACCTGCCGCCGACGCGGCTGGCGGGGGCGGCTCAGAGGTCGTAGACGCGCGTCGCGGTGGTCTCGAACACGGCGGCGCGCTCCGCCTCGCCGAGCCCCGCCGTCAACTCACGGTTGAGGGCGTGGACTTCGGCGTACGGCATGGCCAGGGTGCACACCGGCCAGTCGGAGCCGGCCATCAGCCGGCCGGGGCCGAAGGCGTCCAGGGCCGTGTCGACGTACGGGCGCAGGCCGGCGGGGGTCCGGGCGGCCGGGCCGGCCTCCGTGACCAGACCGGAGAGTTTGGCGACGGTGTTGGGCAGGGCGGCGAGCGCACGCAGGTCCGCGGCCCAGGGTTCGCGGTCCCCGGAGGCGATGGGCGGCTTGCCCAGATGGTCGAGGACGAAGGTGAGCCGCGGCAGGGCCCGGGCCGCCTCGGTGCAGGCCGACAGCTGGTGGGGCAGGACCACGAGGTCGTAGACCAGGCCGGCGTCGGCCACGGCGGCCAGGCCGCGCCGGACGTCGGGCCGCAGCAGCCACCCGGGGTCGGGTTCGCTCTGGACCTGGTGCCGGACGCCCTTCAGGTGGGAGCCGCCGGGGAGCGCGCGCAGCCTGGCCAGCTCGTCGGCGATGTCGGGGCGGGTCAGGTCGGTCCAGCCGACCACCCCCGCGATCAGCTCGTGGGCGGCGGCCAGGGCGAGGAACTCCGGGGTCTCCTGCGCCACCGTGACCGTCTGGACGAGGACCGTGCGGTCGACCCCGGCGGCCCGGGCCTGGGGTTCGAGGTCGGCCAGGGTGAAATTCCGCCGCAGCGGGCCGAGTGCGGGGCCCCGGATCCAGTCCTGGTCGCGGACGTCGAGGTCCCAGAGGTGGTGATGGGCGTCGACGGTCATGGCAGCTCCCCTGCGGCGCGGACGCCGGTGTGCGGGGCGACGCGCGTGCCGGCTCCGGCCGGGGGCAGCAGGCCGGTGTCGCGCAGCTCCCGCCAGCAGGCGTCCGGCACCGGGGTGGCGAACTGCTGTGCGCAGTCACGGATCTCGGCCTCGGACCGGGCGCCGGCCAGGACGCTCACCACGGCCGGGTGGGCGGAGGCGAAGGCCAGGGCGGCCGCGCGCAGGGTGGTGCCGTGGCGCTCGGTGACCTCCTTGATGCGCAAGGCCCGGTCCAGCAACTCCCGTGGTGCCGGGACGTAGTCGTACGTCGAGCGTGGTGTCGGGTCGGCCAGCAGACCGGAGTTGAAGGCGCCGCCGACGACGACCGACACGCCGCGCCTCAGCGCCTCGGGCAGCAGCCCGGTCGCCGCGCTCCCGTCGAGCAGGGTGTACCGGCCCGCGCAGAGGACCACGTCGACGTCCGTGTCGCGGACGAACCGGGTGAGCGTTCCGGCCTGGTTCATGCCGACGCCGATCGCGCCCACCACACCCTCGGCACGGAGTCTCTCCAGCGCCGGGTAGCCCTCGCGCAAGGCCTGTTCGACGTGGTCGTCGGGGTCGTGGAGGTAGACGACGTCGACGCGGTCGAGGCCGAGGCGGTCCAGGCTCGCTTCCAGGGTGCGGCGGATGCCGTCGGCCGTGAAGTCCCGGACACGGCGGTGGGTGGCCGGTACGGCGAACCCGTCGGCGAGGTCGTCGCCGGTGCCGTCGGCCGGGACCAGGCGGCGGCCGACCTTGGTGGAGACCGTGTAGCGGGAGCGGTCGTACTCGCGCAGGGCCGCGCCCAGACGCCGTTCGGACAGGCCGAGGCCGTAGTGGGGGGCGGTGTCGAAATAGCGGATGCCGCACTCCCAGGCGGCCCGGACCGCGGCCCGCGCCTGCTCGTCGGTCACCGGGGTGTACAGGTTGCCGAGGGCCGCGGCGCCGAAGCCGAGCGGGGTGACCTCGACGCCGCTGCGGCCCAGCGGGCTCACCGGTCCGCCGCCGGGCGCAGCCGCAGGCCCTGCATACCGCCGTCGACGGCGAGCGCGGTGCCGGTGGTGGCGCCGGAGAGGGGGCCGGCCAGGTAGGCGATGGCGCCCGCCACCTCGGCGGCGGAGACGAGCCGTCCGGTGGGCTGGCGGGCCTCCAGGGCGGCGCGTTCGGCGGCCGGGTCCGGGGCCGCGTCCAGCAGCCGGCCGATCCAGGGGGTGTCCGCCGTACCGGGGTTGACGCAGTTGACGCGGATGCCCTCGCGGACGTGGTCGGCGGCCATGGCGAGGGTCAGGGAGTACACGGCGCCCTTGGTGGCGCTGTACAGGGCGCGCTGCGGCAGGCCCGCGGTGGCCGCGACGGAGCAGGTGTTGACGATCGCCGCGTGGTCGGAGCGACGCAGGTACGGCAGGGCGGCCCGGGCCGTGCGGACCATGCCGAGGACGTTGACGTCGAAGACGTGCCGCCATTCGGCGTCGTCGTTGTCCTCGACGGTGCCCTGGGCACCGATGCCCGCGTTGTTCACCAGGATGTCCAGCCCGCCGAGGGCCCCCGCGGCCTCCTGTACGGCCGTGCGCACCGAGGCGTCGTCGGTGACGTCGGCGCGCAGCGCGAGGAGCGGCTGCCGCACCGCGGACGGGTCCAGGTCGAGTACGGCGACGTGGGCGCCGCGGGCGGCGAGAAGGCCGGCGGTGGCCCGGCCGATGCCGGAGGCGCCGCCCGTGACCAGGGCCCTCAGGCCCGCGAAGTCGCTCATGCCGCCCGTCCTTTCCGGGGGTCGGGGCAGGCGGCCCAGTAGGTGCCGCCGGGGAAGGTGTACCGCGCGACGGACTCCGGGCGCATGGCCGCGGAGAAACCGGGTGCGGTGGGTGCCGAGTAGTGGCCGTCGCGGATGACGACCGGGGTGAGGAAGTGTTCGTGGAGGTGGTCGACGTACTCGATGACCCGGTCTTCGGTGCTGCCGGAGACGGCCAGGTAGTCGAACATCGCCAGGTGCTGGACGAGTTCGCAGAGGCCGACTCCGCCCGCGTGCGGGCAGACAGGGACGCCGAACCGGGCGGCGAGCAGCAGGATGGCGAGGTTCTCGTTGACCCCGCCGACGCGGGCGGCGTCGATCTGCACGATGTCGAGGGCGCCGGCCTGGAGCATCTGCTTGAACATGACGCGGTTGTGGAGGTGTTCGCCGGCGGCGACCTTCACGGGGCCGACCGCGTGGCGGATCCTGGCGTGGCCGAGGACGTCGTCCGGGCTGGTGGGCTCCTCGATCCAGTAGGGGCCGAACTCGGCCAGGGCCCGCGTCCAGCGGATCGCCTCGTCCACGTTCCAGCGCTGGTTGGCGTCGATCGCCAGGCGTACGTCGGGACCGACGGCCGCGCGGGCCGCCCGGCAGCGGCGGACGTCGTCCGCGAGGTCGGCGCCGACCTTCAGCTTGATCTGCCGGAAGCCGTCGGTGACGGCCTGGGCGGCGAGCCGGCGGAGCTTGTCGTCGTCGTAGCCGAGCCAGCCCGGGGAGGTGGTGTAGGCGGGGAAGCCCCGCTCCAGCAGCCGGGCACGGCGGTCCCCGGCGCCTTCCCTGCCCCGTCTCAGCAGGCCGAGGGCCTCCTCGGGGGTGAGCGCGTCGGTGAGGTACCGGAAGTCGATCTGCCCCACCAGCCATTCGGGTTCGGCGTCGGCGAGCAGCTGCCACAGCGGCTTGCCGGCCCGCCGGGCGGCGAGGTCCCAGACGGCGTTGACGACGGCCCCGATCGCCATGTGCATCACGCCCTTCTCCGGGCCGAGCCAGCGCAGCTGACTGTCGGCGACCAGGTCCCGGGAGAGCGAGCCGGGGTCGGCGCAGAGTTCCTCGACGTCGCGGCCCAGCACATGGCCCCGCAGTGCCTCGATCGCGGCGACCTGGACGTCGTTGCCCCGTCCGATGGTGAAGGTGAATCCGTGTCCCTCCAGCCCGTCGGCGGCGTCGCTGCGCAGCACGGCGTAAGCCGCCGAGTAGTCGGGGTCCGGGTTCATCGCGTCGGAGCCGTCCAGCTCGCGCGAGGTGGGGAAGCGGATGTCGTGGGTGTCCAGCGCGGTGATGCGGGCGGTGGCCTGGGACACGGAAGTCCTTTCCGTCATGGGGCGGTCGGTGGCTCGTGTCAGTCCTGGGCGCGGCCCGTCGTGACCCGCGCGATCATGAGGGCGACGAGGATGATGCCGCCGTAGATCGCCTGGATCCAGAACGACGGCACCTGGGCGAGGGTGAGCAGGTTCTGTACGACGCCCAGGAGGAGGACGCCGGTCAGGGCACCGGACATGGTGCCCTTGCCGCCGTCCAGGCTGATGCCGCCGATCACCGCCGCGGCGAACACCGTGAAGATCATGTTCTGGCCCTGGTTGGCGCTGATCGCGCCGACGTACCCGGTCTGCATCAGTCCGCCCACGGAGGCGAGGACACCCGCCACCACGAACACCCCGAGCATCACCCGTTCCACCCGGATCCCGGCGGCGCGGGCGGCGTCCGGGTTGCCGCCGATGGCGTACAGGGCACGGCCGACACGGTGGTACCGGAGCACGCCCCCGGCGACGGCGAAGGCACCGGCGGCGAGCCACACCGACAGCGGGACGGCGAGGAAGGTGGTGGTGGCCGGCGAGGAGAAGCTGTCCGGCATGCCGAACAGCGTCTTGCCCTTGGTCGCGCCGACCAGCAGCCCGCGCAGCACGATCAGCATGGCCAGCGTCACGATGAACGCGTTGAGCCGGAACTTCACGACCAGGACGCCGTTGAGGGCGCCGACGGCCGCGCCGGTGGCGGGGATCGCGAGCAGGGCGAGGGGCGCCGGGAACCCGGAGCCCCAGCCGGACTGTCCCGTGGGCAGGACGAGGAGCGCACCGACGGCGGGTGCGATGCCGACGACCGACTCCAGGGACAGGTCGAACTTGCCGGTGATGAGCACCAGCGACTCGGCGAGCACGACCATGGCCAGGGCGGCGGAGGCGCCCAGGATCGAGATGAGGTTCCGCTCGGTCAGGAACGAGTCGTTGACCACCGCGCCCAGCACCATCAGCAGCAACAGGGCGGGCAGCAGGGCGAGTTCGCGGGCCCGGCGGACCAGTACCGCCCGTGCCGGCCGCCGGTCGGTGACGCGGGGCGGGGTCAGCGGTGTGGCCTTGGTGTCAGCCATGGTCCACTCCTTCGATGGAGGCGATCAGCTCGTGGTCGCGCCAGCCCGCCGGGTGCTCGGCGGCGATCCGGCCGTGGAAGAGCACGAGGACACGGTCGCAGCGGCGCAGGTCGTCGAGTTCGTCGGAGACGACGAGCACGGCGGTGCCGTCCTCTCCCGCGCTGTCCATGCGGGCCAGCAGGGACTCCTTGGACTTCACGTCGACGCCCGCGGTGGGGTTGATCAGGACGAGCAGGCGTGGGTCGGAGGCGAGGGCGCGGGCCATGACGACCTTCTGCGCGTTGCCGCCGGACAGGTCGGAGACGGGCTGTGCGGGGCCCTCGGTGTGGATGTCGAGGCGGTCGATCAGCTCGGCGGCGAAGCCGCGTCTGCGGTCGGTGCCGACGAAGCCGAAGCGGCCGAGCCGGTCCAGGACGCTCAGGGTGACGTTGTCGCCGACGGTCATGCCGGGGATCAGGCCCTGCTCGTGCCGGTCGCGGGGCACGCAGCCGACGCCCGCGTCCAGTGCGGCCCGCACATCGCCGAACGGGAGCCTCCTTCCTTCTATCCGGGCCGATCCGCCGGTGGGGGTGCGCAGTCCGGCGAGGGTCTCGGCGAGTTCCACCTTGCCGCTGCCGCTGCTTCCGGCGAGTCCGACGACCTCACCGCGGCGGACGGTGAGGCCGATGTCCCGGTACGCGGTGGAGGTGAGCCCGCGGACGTCGAGGACGACGGGGGACGCGGTGGGCACCGCGTCGCGCGTGTGCGCGTGCGCGGTGACCGCCTCTCCCGCCATGGCCTCCACCAGAGCCGCCCTGGGCAGGTCGGCGACGGGAGCGGTGATGATCCAGCGGGCGTCGCGCAGCACGGTGACGGTGTGGCAGACCTCGTAGACCTCCTGCAGATGGTGCGAGATGAACAGGAAGGTCACCCCTGAGTCCTGCAGTGCCCGCATGCGGCCGAACAGCCGCTCGATCTCGCGGTTGTCGAGCTGGGCGGTCGGCTCGTCCAGGACGATGAACCGGGCGCCGAAGCTGAGTGACCGGGCGATCTCCACCATCTGCCGGTCCTCGACGGTGAGGTCGGCGGTCCGGGCCTCGGGGTCGACGCGGATGTCCCAGGTGTCGAGGAGTTCGGCGGCCCGGCCGCGCAGCCGGCGCCAGGCGATGAACCCTCGGCGCACCGGCCGCGGGGCGACGCCGTGCTCCTCCCTGGGCCGTCCCCCGGGCCCTCGGCCGCCCCGGAGTCCCGGGCCGGCCGGCCCGGCGGCATGGATCTGCGACATGAAGAGGTTCTCGGCGACCGTCAGTTCCGGTACGAGGGTGGGCTTCTGGTAGACGCAGGCGACTCGGCGGCGCCAGGCGTCCCGGTCGGCGAGCGGCGGCGCGGGCTCGCCGTCGAAGCGGACGGTGCCCGCGTCCGGGGCCCGCAGTCCGGTGAGGATGTCGACCAGGGTGGACTTGCCCGCGCCGTTGCGGCCGACGAGGGCGTGGGACTGGCCGGGCAGCACGGTCAGCCGGCCGTCTGCGAGGGCGAGTGTGGGGCCGTACCGCTTGACGATCCCCTGTGCTTCCGCGAGTGGGGTGCTCATCGCAGGGTGTTGCCCCACAGCTTCGGGTCGTCGACGTTGTCCTTGGTGACGAGGGGCGCGGGGAGCTGGTCCTCGAGGATTCCGCCGGGCAGCTCGACGATCGTGGAGTCGTGGTCGGTGGGGCCGGGCTTGAACGTCCTCCCCCGCATCGCGGCCTTGATGTAGTACATGCCGTACTTGGCGTAGGCGTCGGCGGGCTGGGAGACGGTGGCGTCGATGCGGCCCGTGCGGATGGCGTCGAGCTCCTGCGGGATGCCGTCGTTGGAGACGATGACGATGTGGCCCTCGTGTCCCGCCGTGGTGAGCATGTTCTTCGCCTTGAGGGTCTGCAGGGTGGGGGCGAGGTAGACGCCGCCGGCCTGCAGGTAGATTCCCTTGATGTCGGGGTGGGCGTTGAGGAGTGTGTCGAGCCGGGAGGCCGCGGTGTCCGACTCCCACTTGGCGGGGATCTCCAGGATCTTCAGGCCGGGGTACTTCTTCGTGACGCAGGACCGGAACGCCTCCGACCGGTCGCGGCCGTTGACCGAGGCGAGGTCGCCCATGATCTGCACGACCTTGCCGCCGGTGACGTGCTGCCCGAGGTAGTCGCAGGCCTTCTCGCCGTACGCGGCGTTGTCCGCCCGTACGACCATCGCGACCTTGCCCTTGTCCGGTGCCACGTCGACGGCGACGACCGGTACGCCCTTGCGTTCGGCCTGGCCCAGGCCCGCCTCGATGGCGGCGCTGTCGAGCGGGGCGACGACGAGGCCCTTCACGCCCTGGTTCAGTTCGTTGTCGATGTCGGTGATCTGCTGTGCGGGGTCGCTGTTGGAGTTGACCGTCTTCAGTGCCTCGACGCCCTGTGCGGTGGCCATCCTGGGCACGTAGTCGTTGTACGACTGCCAGAACGGCGAGGTCAGCAGCGGCAGGATCACACCCACCTTGCCGGTGCCGCCGCTGCCGGCGCCCGCCGTGTCCTCGGTGCTGCCGCAGGCGGCGAGCAGGAGCGAGGCGCCGACGGCCAGAGCCGCCACGCCGGTGATCCGGGACCTGCTGCGTTTCCTCACTGTGCTGGCGGGCATCTCGTGGCTCCTCGTCGAGGGTGTTCGAGCAGACGCCCGCATACTTATCAGACCAATGAGAGCCCACAACACCCTTGTGCGGCGAGAATTCGGGGATCCAGAGTGCAGTGGTCGGACCACTTGGCTGGTTACACTGCGACGCACCCGGTGACTGGAGGAGTGGCGTGGACGAGGCGGCCCCGCAGAAGGGCACGGTGACCCAGCGCGCGATCGAGGAGGTCAAGGCGATGATCGCCGAGGGCCGGCTGGAGCCGGGGCAGCGGCTGCCCACCGAACGGGAACTCGCCGTGCGGCTCGGCATCTCGCGCAGTTCGATGCGGGAGGCGATCCGCGCGCTGACGGTCCTGGGTGTCCTGGAGGCCCGGCACGGCTCCGGGATCTACGTCACCGCCCTGGAGGCCGGCGACCTGCTGGAGACGTTCGGGGTGGTCGCCGACCTGTCCCGCGGGCCGCGGCTGGTGGAGCTGCTGGAGGTGCGCCGGATCCTGGAGTCGACGGCGACCGCGCTGGCCGCCGCGCGCATCACGGACGAGCAACTCGCCGCCGTGGGGGAGCACTTGGCGGCGATGAACGCCACCGACGACCCCGAGGAGATCATCGCCCACGACCTCGCCTTCCACCGCGAGATCGCGTCGGCCGCGGGCAACGAGACCATGGCCGCCATCCTGGACGGCCTGTCCTCGCGCACCTTCCGCGCCCGTGTCTGGCGCGGCTACCAGGAGGAGGGCGCCTTCGCCCGCACCCGCCGCGAGCACACCGCCATCCACCGCGCCCTCACCGCCCGCGACCCGGAGGCGGCGCGGGCGGCGGCAGCGGCGCATGTGGGCGAGGTGGAGGAGTGGCTGCGGGCGCAACTCACCGGCTAGCACCGCGTCTTCGGCCGGCAGGGCGGGTCAGGGCTTGTACCAGCAGACCGTCACGCCGGACCGCGCGCCACAGCCGATCTTGGTGAAGCGGCTCTGGATCATGTTCCAGTAGTGGCCCCACTGCCGGTAACCCGGGCTCTGTGGATCCTTGTTGGAGTCGGCGTCGTACTTGCTCTTCTCGGCGGCCCACTGCCCGGTGGCCTGGGTCGGCCCGGCGGACGAAATGTTCTCGGCACCGTTGAACGACGGGGAGTGCTGGAGGCCGTTCGCCGTGGACTGCGGGTTGTCGGCCCAGGCCTGTGCGTCCTTGGCGACACTGTCGTCCCACGTCAACGGCGGTGCGCCGGCGTCCCTTCGCACGGAGTTGGTCTCGTCGACGATGTTCTGCTGATCGCCGCCGCTGATGTCGGAGACAGCCGCGGAAGCACTCGTCGCGAACATCGCGCTTGCGCCCATCAGCCCCGCCGCTATGACGGCCACGGCCTGATGGCGAACCCAAGTGGGCTTGTTCATGGCGACCCCCTGGTCGCAGAGTGGATGGCAGAGCCTGCCGACGGGCATCACCCGCCCCGGAGCGGCCCCGTGGCCGGCCCGTGGGACGGCCGGACCAGGGCCCTGCTCCCGCGGTGGCCGGGAAAGCAACCGCCGGCGAAATGGCCTGGTCGGGCGGCCGTACGACCGCCCCCTTCACCCGACCAGCCTAAGCCGGGGGTGTCCGCGCGTCGACCGGGGAGCCCACGGGGCCGGGAGACGGGACGGGCCCCGGGGGCAGCCCGTCCGGGTGCCGGCCCGGCAGGCGTGGGGTCAGTGCCTGCGCAGCCGGAGTGTCATCAGCTCGAACGGCCGCAGACGCAGGGCGATCCGCTCGGCCTCGTGTGCCGGCGGTTCCCCGTCCTCGACCGGCCGCTCCAGCAGGTCGGTGGCGGTGACCTCGGCGACCGGGAAACCGGCCGTCAGTGTCGCCCGCGCCCGGCCGCCGTGGGCCTCGTGGAAGCGGACGACCACGTCACCGCTGCCGTCGTCGGCGAGCTTCACCGCCGTCACCACCACCGCGTCGTTGTCCACCGTGACCAGCGGGGCGACCTCGCGCGCACCGGTCGCGGACCGTTCCGGCAGGTTGATCCGCCAGCCCTCGCGGACCGCGTCGGCGACCGACGCGCCGGGGATGAGGGCGTGCCGGAAGCGGTGGACGCCCTGGTCCGTCTCCGGGTCGGGGAAGCGCGGCGCGCGCAGCAACGACACCCGGACCGTGGTGGTCGTACCGGGGCGGCCCGCACCGCGTACCGTGCGGGTCACGTCGTGGCCGTACGTCGAGTCGTTGACGACGGCCACTCCCCAGCCGGGCTCCTCCAGCTGCACGAACCGGTGGTTGCACGCCTCGAACTTGGCGGCCTCCCAGGAGGTGTTGGTGTGGGTGGGGCGGTGGACGTGCCCGAACTGGGTCTCGGAGGCGTAGCGTTCGGCGTGCAGGTCGAACGGGAAGGCCAGTTTCAGGAACTTCTCCGTCTCGTGCCAGTCGACCTCGGTGTCGATGACGAGACGGCGCTCGTCCGGCGGCAGCGACAGCAGCTGGGTGACCCGGGAGGCGCCGAAGGCCCGCACGACCCGCACCGAGGCGCCGTCCTCGCCGGCCGTGACCGACTCGGCGTCGGTGAGATCGGTGACGGTGTTGCGGTAGAAGGAGTCGACGTCCCAGGCGTCCCACATGTTGGGGAAGTCCGGGTGGAGCTGGAGCAGGTTCGCGGCCTCGCCGGGGGCCACGGTCTCGCGGTCGGCGGCGGGATCGTAGGCCGAGACGACCAGGCCGCGGGCGTCGACGGCGATCCGCAACAGGCCGTTGTCCAGCGTGAACCCGCCGTCCTCGCGGGGCGCGAGCAGGGTGCCGCCCGCCGCGGCCCGGGCAGGCGGGGCCGGGGCGGCGGCGCCGCCCGCCGGGACGCCGTGGCGGGCGTGCGGGGCGGCGTTGAAGACCAGCGGGGTGGTGCCCTCGCCGGCGAGCGCGCGCTGGGCGTCCTCGATGATCGTGGTCAGCTCGGCGGCCAGCCGCTCGTACGTCGCCCGGGCCTCCCGGTGCACCCAGGCGATGGACGAGCCGGGCAGGATGTCGTGGAACTGGTGCAGCAGGACCGTCTTCCAGATGCGGTCCAACTCCGCGTAGGGGTAGGGGAACCCGGCGCGCACGGCCGCGGTGGCCGCCCACAGTTCGGCCTCCCGCAGCAGGTGTTCGCTGCGCCGGTTGCCCTGCTTGGTCTTCGCCTGGCTGGTGAGGGTGGCGCGGTGCAGTTCGAGGTACAGCTCGCCCACCCACACGGGCGGTGCCGCGTACTCGGCCTCGGCCCTTTCGAAGAACGCGCGCGGGGTCTCCCACACGACGGTGGCCGAGCCCTCCAGGTCGCGCAGCCGGGCCGCCTTGCCGACCATCTCCCGCGTCGTACCACCGCCTCCGTCACCCCAGCCGGTGGGCGCGAGGGAGTGCCGGGCCCTGCCCATGTCCCTGAAGTTGCGGACCGCGTGGGCGATCTCGCTGCCCTTCATCGAGCAGTTGTAGGTGTCGACGGGCGGGAAGTGCGTGAAGACGCGGGTGCCGTCGATGCCCTCCCAGTGGAAGGTGTGGTGCGGGAACCTGTTCGTCCGGGACCAGGAGATCTTCTGTGTCAGCAGCCACTTCGAGCCGGCCGCCTTGATGATCTGCGGGAGACCCGCGGCGAAACCGAAGGTGTCCGGCAGCCACGCCTCCTCGTTCTCGATGCCGAACTCGTCGAGGAAGAACCGCTTGCCGTGCACGAACTGCCGGGCCATCGCCTCCGAGCCGGGCATGTTGGTGTCCGACTCCACCCACATCCCGCCGGCCGGCACGAACCGCCCCTCCGCCACGGCCTTCTTCACCCGGGCCCACACCTCGGGCCGGTGCTCCTTCACCCACGCCCACTGCTGCGCCTGGGACATGGCGAACACGAACTCCGGCTCGTCCTCGATCAGCGCGGTCATGTTGGCCGTCGTACGGGCCACCTTGCGCACGGTCTCGCGCAGCGGCCACAGCCACGCCGAGTCGATGTGCGCGTGCCCGACGGCGCTGATCCGGTGCGCGGACGGCACGGCGGGGGCCGACAGCACGCCGGTGAGGCGCTCCCGGGCCCGGTCCGCCGTGCCGTTCACGTCCTGCAGGTCGACGGCGTCCAGGGCGCGCTCGACCGCGCGCAGGATGTCCCAGCGGCGCGGGGAGTCGGCGGGCAGCTCGGCCATCAGCTCGCCGAGCACCTCCAGGTCCAGCACCAGCTGCCACACGGTCTCGTCGAGGACGGCGAGGTCCATGCGGGCGAGTGTGTACTGCGGCTCCTGTCCGGCGGTGTCCTTGTCGCCGAGCCGGGTGGGCCGGAAGGGGTGGTAGTCCAGGATGACGGGGTTGGAGGCGGCCTCGATGTGCAGGCGCACCTCCTCACCGCCCGCGACGGGCGCGCCGATCCGTACCCACTGGTTGCGCGGGTTGAGGCCCTTCACGGGCGTGCCGTCGGGCCGGTAGACCAGGCCCTCGCACTGGAAGCCCGGCATGTTCTCGTCGAAGCCCAGGTCCAGTACGGCCTCGACGGTCTTCCCGGCCCACGCCGCGGGCACGGTCCCGGTCACCCGGAACCAGCTGGTGCCCCAGGGAGCACCCCACCGGGCGCCCACCTCGATCGGCTCGGGCTCGGCGGCGAGCCCCTGCGCGACCGGCACGGGCTCGCCGGGCGCGTGCCACACCGCGACGCGGAGCGGTACGGACTCCGGATACACGGCGGGGCGGATACGTTCGTCGAGGACGCGCCTGAGGCGGGCTTCCACCAGAGTGCGGTCGTCATGCATGCGGGGTGCTCCCTGCGGGGTTCCGGGTGATTACCAGGGGTGGGTGACGGTCACGGGAGTCGAGGCGTTGTAGAGCTCCCCCACGGCGCGCAGTTCGAACCGTGCCGCGCTCTCTCCCGGCTCGGGGCGCAGGCCGGCGAGGTGGTAGGAGCGCTGGCCGGTGGCGCCGAGGAAGCGGCGGGTGCCGTCGGGGAGGAGGCGGTGGAGGGTGTAGTGGCGCACGGTGCCGGGGGCGGCGTTCCAGGCGAGGCGGAGGTCGCCGCCGTTCGCGGCGGTGACGCGGGCGCCGGAGGGTGCGGCGGGGGCGGTCGGGGTGCCGGCGGGACGGACGGCGAGGCCGCCCAGCCGCCAGCGCACCGGGCCCGCGGTGGCGGTGAGCCGGACACCGAGGGCGTGGACGGTGCCGGACAGCCCTGTGAGCGGAACGGTCACGCGCTGCCAGCCGTTGACCGAGTTCACACGGACACCCGCGGTGGCGCTGAGATACGTGTACGGCGGTGCGGCCCCCGCCGTACCGGGTTCGGCCGTCGCCACGGCCAGCTCGACGTTCACATCCCCGGGCTCGCTCCGGCATGCCAGGTCGACAACCGTGTTCACACCGATCGGCAGCCGGGTCGCGTACAGATCCAGCACCGCCGGTTGATCCAGTTCACCCGCCACCAGCACACTGCTCCCGCCCCGCCAGGCATCGGCGAAGTCGAGCGAGACCGCCGGCCGCTCCCCCGCCGTGCGGACCACCCACCGCCGCGACGGCAGCCGGTCCTGGAGCCCGAGGTGGTTCCAGGGCACGTCCGAGGTGACGGCCCCCTCCTCGTACCACCGCAGCCCGTGTCCCGTGTTGAACACGCTCGCGAACGGCACCGAGGTCACCGTCGACCGGTCCGCCACGAAGACCGCCGGCGCCCGCCACGGATCGCTCGCGTCGGGCCGCGACGGGTCCAGTGACCGCCCGGTCCAGAACCGGTCGTCCGCCGCGTGGAAGTCCCCGGGCGCACGCCGGTCGGGGGGCAGGTGGTTGCGGGTCCACTCGGGCCGGTAGAGGCCGACCGAGGTGACGTGCGGCTTCCCGGCCGGCACGATCGCGTCCCAGTCCACGGAGGAACCGGAGCCGTTGGACTCGACGTCGACGCCGGCCCACAGCTCGTAGCGCCCGCGGCCCAGTTGCTGCGCCTTCGTGCCGGACGAGGCGAGCGTAGCGGCGCTCCACCGGAAGTCCACGAACATGTCGTCGGCGGCCTGGAAGAACGGCTGGTTCTGGCTGTTCAGGGCCCCTTGCCAGCTGACGGTGCCGTTCACGGTCATCGCGTCGTACCAGGTGACCCGCTGTCCCCTGGCCGCCGCGAGCGCCTTCAGCTCCTTCATGAAGCCCAGCACGGCCGTGCCGAGCGCGGTGTTCCCGCCGCCCGTCTCGGCGTTCACGAACCAGCCGTCGAAGCCGTACGCCGCCGCCACCGCGACGAGTCGGGCCGCGAGCGGGTAGTGCCCGGTGGCGTCCTTCTGCACCAGGTCCCGGGTCCACTGCAGCTGCCCGCCGTATGCCACCGGGGGCAGGAAGACGTTCCCGAGGACGGGGACACCGTGCCGGTGGGCGGCGTCCACCACGGGCGCGTTGGGCGCGAGGATCAGGCCCTCGCCGGCCGAGCCGCCCCAGAACACCAGCTCGTCGAGGTACGCCCAGTGGGTGAGGGCGTAGTAGTCGGCGGTGGCCGAGCCCTGGGAGGGGTTGGCCGACGTCGGTCCGAAGGAGACGAGCGCCTGGATGCGGGCCTGCCCGGAGCGGGCGGTGGGGTTCGCCGGGGTGGGGGTGAAACGGGAGGCCAGCGGTACGGAGGCGGCGTTGCAGGCGAGGTCGGGATCGTCGGCCGCGCGCCAGTTCTTCAGGGCGCGCCAGGTGATGCCGGGGCCGGGGCTGCCGGCGGGAAGCGAGTCCGGGTACCAGTACGAGGCGTACGGCGGGGTCGCCGCGGCGGCCCGCGAGGCCGCCGCCGACGGCGGCGAGGGGGCCAGGCCGGCGGTCGCCGTGGCGGTGGCGGCGATCAGCACGGTGCGTCTGGTGGGGTTCACGAGCGGGTGCCTCCTTGGGGGGTGGGGAGTACCTGGTCGGGAGTGACGACGTCGGTGATGCCGCGCGCGGCGAGGTGCTCCTTGTCGTCGGCGCGCGTGTCGAGCACGGTGGTGGGGCGGGCGCCGTCGGCGACGAGCCGGAAGAAGGTGTCGAAGACCTCTCCGCCGGGGGCGCAGCGGGAGCGGTGGGCCGGGTCCGCGGGCACGACGAGGGCCGTGCCGCGCACCGGCGGGGTGCGGCGGGGCCGGCGAGTCGCGCCGGAGAGAGCCCGGGCGATGTCCTTCGGCCGCCGTTCCCCGGTCAACAGGCCGAGGGAGTACTCCAGTTCGGGGAAGTCGCCGAGGGTGCGCGAGACGTCGTGGGAGCACCACCAGGTGACGCCCCACAGGTCGGGGCAGTCCAGGACGTTCTCGACCGTCGCCTCGGCGAAGGCGGCGGCGTGCTCGGCGGGTACCAGGGGTGCGGGGGCGCCGACCTCCTGGAGCCACACCGGCCGGTGCGGCGCGTCGGCCCATGCCTTGCTCAGCTCGACCAGGTACTCGGCGTGGTGCTCGGCCGGGACGGAGGTGCGGCCGTGGCGCTGGGCGGTGCCGTTGAACACCCAGGAGTGCACGGCGGTGACGGCGCCGAGCCGGGCCGAGTGGCCGGGGGTGAAGGGCTGGTCGTCCTGGTACCAGGCGGCGTCGTAGGAGGCGTGCAGATGGAGGCGGCCCGGCGCTCCCTCGGCACAGGCGGCCAGCATCCGGGTGAGCCAGCGTTCGGCCTCCTCGGTGGTGATCCGGTCGGGGTCGGGGTGGGGGCCGGCGGCGAACTGGTTGACCTCGTTGCCGACGGTCATGCCGATGAAGTTGGGGCGGCCGGCGAGGGCGGCGGCGAGGGTCCGCAGGTAGGCGGCCTGGCCGTCGGTCACGTCCGGGTCGGTGAAGAGGTTGCGGCGGTGCCAGGTGCGGGTCCAGGCGGGCAGGAAGTCGAAGCTGCTCAAGTGGCCCTGCAGCCCGTCCACGTTGACGTCCAGGCCGCGCTCGGCGGCGGCGTCGGCCAGGGCCACGAGCTGGTCCAGGGCACGCGGCCGGATCAGGGTGCGGTTGGGCTGGAAGTACGGCCACAGCGGGAAGACCCGGATGTGGTCCAGGCCGAGCGCGGCGATCGAGTCCAGGTCGGCGCGCACGGAGTCGAGGTCGAAGTCGAGCCAGTGGTGGAACCAGCCCTCGCTGGGCGTGTAGTTGACGCCGAAGCGCACGGCAGGAGACATGGGTGTCCTTGCTGTCCTCGGGGGTTGACGTCGTTCAGCCCTTGACCGCGCCTTCGCCGACCCCGCGGAAGAAGTACCGCTGGAGGCAGGCGAAGAGGACGATGAGCGGCGCGACGGCGATCACGGTGCCGGCGGCGACGAGGCGTTCGTCGTTGGCGAAGGTGCCGTGCAGGTAGTTGAGGCCGATGGTCAGGGTGAACCGGGACGGGTCGCTGAGGACGATCAGCGGCCACAGGAAGTCGTCCCAGGCCCCCATGAAGGCGAAGATCGCCACGACGGCGAGGGTGCCCTTGACCGACGGCAGCGCGACGCGCAGGAACCGCTGCCACACGTTGGCGCCGTCGACGTAGGCCGCCTCCTCGATCTCGTAGGGCAGGTTGCGGAAGGCGTTGCGCATCAGCAGCACGTTCATCGCGCCGACGGCACCGGGCAGGACCACCCCGGTCAGCGTGTTGTTCAGGCCCAGTTCGCGCATGGTGGTGAACTGGGCGATGACGATGCCCTCCACGGGGACGAGCATCGCCAGGACGAAGACGACCGTGGTCACGCGCCGGCCGCGGTAGCGCAGCCGGGCCAGGGCGTATCCGGCGAGGGCCGAACCGACGCAGTTGGTCACGACGCCGGCGGTGGCGACCTTCAGGGAGTTCAGGGCGTAGTCCCAGACCGGGATGGTGTCGGCGACCCGTGCGTAGTTGTGCAGGGTGGGGTGGCTGGGCAGGAACACGGGCGGCGAGCCGTAGATGTCCTCGGTGGGTCCCTTGAGGGAGGTGGACAGCTGCCACAGGAACGGGCCGACGGTCAGGGCGAGGACGGCGGTGAGCAGCAGGTAGCGCCAGACCAGTTCGCCGGCCCGGACGCGGCGGCCGTGCTCGTCGGTGACGCGCGGCTCCGGTGCCGCGGTGTCCGGCCGACGGGGCCGTACCTTCTGCGGGACGCTCATGACTCCTCCGTCCGGTCGGCGCGCAGGACGAGCAGCATCAGGGCGACCGTGACGACGAAGACGACGACGGAGAGGGCGGAGGCGTAGCCGACCCGGCCGGTCAGTCCGGTGCCGGTGCGCTGCACGAGCATGACGAGGGTCGTGTCCTCGCCGGCCGGTCCGCCGCCGGGGCCCGCCATCAGGTACACCTCGGAGAACACCTTGAAGGCGGCGACGGAGGAGAGCGCGGCGACCAGGACCATCGTGGACCGCACGGCGGGCACGGTGACGGAGACGAAGCGGCGCACCGGTCCGGCGCCGTCCACGGCCGCGGCCTCGTGCAGTTCGCGCGGGACGTCGGCGAGGGCGGCCAGGTAGATGATCATGTAGTAGCCGAGGCCCTTCCACACCGTGACCGCCATGGCGCTGAGCAGCAGCAGCCACTGGTCGCTGAGGAACCCGATCCGGCCGATCCCCACGGCCTCCAGCAGCGAGTTGACCAGGCCGCGCTCGTCCAGCAGCCACACCCAGATCAGTCCGACCACGACGATCGAGGCGACGACCGGGGTGTAGAAGGCGGAGCGGAAGAAGGTGATCCCCGGGATGTTCTTCCGCACCAGCAGGGCGAGCAGCAGCGGCAGCACGACCAGCGCGGGGACGACACCCAGGATGTACAGGGCACTGTTGCGCAGGCCGGTCCAGAACATCTCGTCGTGGACCATCTCGCGGAAGTTGGCGAGGCCCACGAAGCGGCCGGGGACCAGGGTGCGGCGGTCGGTGAAGGAGTTCGCCAGGGTGGAGACGAAGGGGTAGAGCACGAACGCGCCGGTGATCAGCAGTCCGGGGGCGGCGAACAGCCAGGGGCTGGAGGGGAGCTGGCGCCTGATGCGCAGGGGCGTGGCCATGGCGGGTCAGCTCTGCTGGAGCAGCCGGTCGGCGGCCTTGACAGCGTTGTCGAGGGCTTCCCCGGGGCTCTCCTTGCCCTGGAGCGCCTTGGCGACCTCGTTGCGCAGGGCGGTCTTCATCTGCTCGCTGAACAGCACGGGTGTGTAGTTGACGGCGTTCTTCAGCGACTTGGCCGCGGCGATCCGCACCCGGGTCTCGTCGGTGCCGTCCTCCTTGGTGAAGTACGGGTCGTCGAGGGAGCCGGCGGTGCTCGGGAAGATGGCGACCTTCTTGGCGAAGGACATCTGATTGCGCGCGTCGGTGACGAAGTGGGCGAAGGCGACGGCGGCCGGGGTGTGCCTGGTGCGGGAGTTGACCATGACGCCCATCACGTACATGTTGACGTGCCCGGTGCTGGTGATCTGGTCGGTGATGCCGATGTTCTCGTACAGGCTCGGCGCGTTCTTCCTGAAGTTGCCGAGGTCCAGGGCGCTGCCGGGGTTCATGGCGACGGCACCGGTGAGGAACTTCTTCCCGGCGGACTCCCCGGTGGCGGTCAGCGCCTGCGGGTCGAGGGCCTTGGCGTCGTACAACTGCTTGTACCTGGTGAGGAGTTCGACGCCCTTGGCGTCGTTGAAGGCGAAGGCCGTGCCCTGCGCGTTCATGAGCGGGACGCCGTAGCGGCCGAAGTCCTCGATGGTGGGGACGTTGGCGAGGGTGGCGACCTTGCCGCCGGTCTTCTCGGCCATCCGCCGGGCGTCGGCGAAGAGTTCGTCGTAGGTCCTCGGAGGCCGGTCGGGGTCGAGTCCGGCCTTCTCGAACAGGGCCTTGTTGTAGAAGAGCGGGCCGGTGTTCAGGTACCAGGGGAAGGCGTACGTGCCGCTCATGCCCGGCACCCGGTGTCCGGCCCAGGCACCGGGCAGGTACTCGGACCTGTAGGAAGCGGCGGCCTTGTCGAGGTCGAGGGCGAGGCCGGCCTGGGCGAGCGGGGCGACCAGGTCCGGGGAGACGTTGACGACGTCGGGCAGGGTGCCGCCGCCGGCTTCCGCGCTGAGTTTGTCGGCGTAGCCCTCGGCGGGCTGGTCGACCCACTTCACGTGCGTTCCGGGGTACTTCGCCTCGAAGTCGGCGATCAGACCCTCGAAGTACGACTTGAAGTTGGCGCGCAGGTTCCAGGTCTGGAAGGTGATGTCGCCCTCGACCTTTCCGGAGGCGTCGGTCGTGCCGCCGCCGTCACCGCCCGAGCCGCAGGCGCTCAGCGGCAGGACGAGGGCGACGACGGCGGCGGCGAGGGCTCTGCGGGACATGGGCACGGACACGGCTCCCTTGCTGTGTCGGGCTGTCGGTGACGCCAGGGACCTTGCCCGCGGCCTTCCGGGAAAGTCAATGAGTTCGCCCGAGCTAAAGCGGGAGGAATTTCATTAGTGCAGGTGGGGGCGGTCCGGCCGAGTAGTTGCCCCAAAGTACTAATGCGCTTTAGGGTCTTGACACTCAAGCGCATTAGCGAGCAGCCTCCCGGAAGGGGGAAGAAGCGTGCCGACCAGACGGTCACCCGCCCGCCGTCCCACGATGAAGGACATCGCGCGGCGGGCCGGAGTCTCCGAGAGCGCGGTGTCCTTCGCTCTGAACGACCGCCCCGGTGTCTCCGAGGCCACCCGGGCCCGGGTGCGCCGGGTCGCCGATCAGCTGGGCTGGCGGCCCAGCACGGCGGCCCGCGCCCTGTCCGGGGAGGGTGCCGCCACGGTCGGCTTCGTGCTGGCCCGCCCCGCGCAGACGCTGGGCGTCGACTCCTTCTTCCTCCAGCTCGTCTCCGGTATCCAGGAGGTGCTGGCCGAGCGGCACCTGGGCCTGCTCTTCCAGATGGCGCGGGACGTGGCCGACGAGTGCGCGGTGTACCGGCGCTGGTGGGCCGAGCACCGGGTGGACGGCGTGCTGGTCGTCGACCCGCGCGCCGACGACCCGCGCCCGGACCTGCTGGACGAACTCGGCCTGCCCGCCGTGGTGATCGGTGGCGCACCGGACGAGCGCCACCCCGGGCTGTCCACGGTCTGGGCGGACGACGCGGGCGCGATGGCCTCGGTCGTGGACGAGCTGACCGCCCTCGGCCACCGCCGGATCGTGCACATCGCCGGCCTGCCCGACCTCGCGCACACCCAGCGCCGCATCCGGGCCCTGGCGGCCGAGGCCGGGCGGCGGGGGCTGGCCGAGGTCCGCTCGGTGACCACCGACTACTCGGACGCCGAGGGCGCCGCGGTCACCCGCCGCGTCCTGGGCGCCGCCGCTCCCCCGACCGCCGTGATCTACGACAACGACGTGATGGCGGTGGCCGGGGCCGCCGCGGCGGCCGAACTGGGCCGCCGCGTGCCGGAGGACGTCTCCGTCGTCTCCTGGGAGGACTCCGCCCTGTGCCGCATGGTCAAGCCGTGGCTGTCCGCGCTGTCCCGGGACAGCGCCGAGTTCGGCCGCACGGCGGCACGGGAACTGACGGCCCTGCTGGACGGCGGCTCGGCACGAGCGGTACGCGTGCCGACACCGCGTCTGACGGTGCGGGGCAGCACGGGCACCGGACCGGCCGATCAGGTTGCCGGGCAAGCGACTTGACGGATCTCAGGCCCTAGGATGAGCCCTCCGGCCGGCTCTGCGACGGGCGTGGCGGGAAGCCGGGGAAGAGGGGAGCGGGCGTGGACGAGGAACGGGGCGCGGACGACGAGACGGTCGTCCCGGTCGAGATCGACGGCCAGAAGGTGCTGCTGGCGATCGGGCCGGGCGGCAAGGCGGCTCCGGCGCTCGGCGAGGAACAGGAGATCGGCTGGCGCAGGCCCCGGCTGGAGCCCGTACTCGACGGCCTGACGGCGGTCGCGCGCGCCATGGGTACCCGGTTGCAGCAGACCGGGGCGTCCAGGGCGACGGTCGAGTTCGGCTGCGACGTCTCCTTCGACACGGGTCAGTTCCTGGCCGTGGTGGGCAAGGCGTCGTCCCGGTCCACATGGAAGGTCACCCTGGAATGGACCGCCCCGGAGGTACCGGGAGCCTGAGGGATGCACGGCTGGACAGAGCACCTGGAGGCGGCGACCGTCGCGCTGGACCTGCCGGACGGCGACGGCTTCGGGACCGGCTTCGTCATCGCCCCCGGGCTGGTGGTGACCTGCGCCCATGTCGTGGCCGGCGCGCGAGGCGTGCGGGCGCGGATCGTCAGGTCCGGGCTCGACCTCGCGGTCACGCTGTCGGACGACGAACAGCACAGGGCGGCCAACGGACTGGACCTGGCGTTCCTGCGGTTCGACCCGGCGGCCTCCCGCACCGGCGTGGTGCTCACGGCACCGGCCCTGTCCCCCGGTGACCGCATGCGGACCCACGGTCACCCGCAGGGGCACTACCGGCCGGGCCAGTGGGCCGTGTTGGAGTACCTCGGCGATTCCCGGCTCACCTTCGACGACCCGATGCCCATGCCGCGCGGCTACGGCACACCGGTCGGCGAGGGCTACAGCGGCAGCCCCGTGGTCAACGAGCGCACCGGCGCGGTCTGCGGCATGCTCGCCCGCTCCGACCTGGCGGGCAGCACCCATCTGGTGCCCGTCGCGGAGATCCTGGCGCGGTGTACGGCGCCGGAGCCGCCCGTCGCCTGGCTGCGGACCCTGACGGACGCCCAGCTGCGCGCGGGCGGCTTCCGCCATCCGGGCCCCGACCTCCTGGACTACCTGGAGGCGGCCCGGGCCGAAGCGGACGAGCACCCCTACGCGATGCTGCTGAGCGACACCAGGGACATTCCGCTGTCCACGGTGTACGTCCAGCAGGACGCCGCCGACGTCGAGGACGCGACGGACCGGCAGCCGGGCGAGCGGCGGCCGCCCGCCGCCGAGAGCGTTCTCGGCACCGAGCGGCATGTGCTGTTCACCGGTGGCGCCGGGGCGGGGAAATCGAGCCTGCTGCGCCGGCTGACGTACACGGCCGCCGACGCCTGGATCGAGGACCCGGCGGGAGCACCTTCCTACATACCGGTGCGTGTGGCTGCCGACCAGCTCGGGGACCGCCCCCTCCCGGAGGCGCTCGCCGAGGCGGTACGCCGGGACCTCACGGGCCTGCGCCGGTCACTGCCCGCCGCGTTGTTCGGTTCGGCTCCCCTGCCCGGCGTCGACTGGCTGGTCTGCGTCGACAGCCTGGACGAGGTGCTGGACTCGGGCAGGCGGAACAAGGTCATCCAGCTGATACAGCTCTGGGCGGCGCGCGAGCCGCACATGCGGTTCGTGGTGGCCAGCCGTTCGCTGGTCACCTCGGAGATGCACAAGCTCAAGGCGCTGCGCCGGTACGCCCTGCTCGACTTCGGGGACGAGGAGATCGAGGAGGTCGCACGGGCCTGGTTCGAGGCGCTGGAAGTCGCCGACGCGCCACGGCGAGCGGAATGGCTGATCGCCGATCTCCGCCACGGCAGGCTCAGCGAGGTCGCGAAGAACCCGCTGTACCTCACCATGATCTGCATCGTCACCGCCACGGACGAACTGCCGCGCAACCCCGCCGACTTGTACGCACGTTTCATCAGGCTGCTGCGGCAGAAGGGCGCCCAGCACCTCGCGCACGACGGAGCCGGCGGCAACGGGATCACCCCCGCGCTGCTGTCCCGCGTGCACGACGTGCTGAGTCCCGTGGCCGAACGGCGTCAGGCCGGCGACGTCCGTCCCCTCCTGGACCAGGTGCTCGACCTGCTGGCCGCCGACGGCCGCCACGAGCCGCCCGAGCGGGACGCCGTGCTGCGCGCGCTCACCTTCACCGGACTGATCACGCAACGGGCGGGCGGTCTGTCCTTCCTCCACCACACGATCCAGGAGTACCTTGCGGGCCGTGCCATCGCCGAACGGCTGAGCCCGGGCGATCCGGCGGCACTGAACGCCCTGCGCGAGGCGATCGCCACCGAACGGCCGAACGTGATCCTGTTCATGGCCGCGGCCTGGCGAGCCCAGGGCCACCCGCTGGACGAGTTCCTGCGCACCGCCGTGCGGGCGGGCGGCTGGCGGGAGTTGCTGCTGTGCGCGACCGTCCTGAGCGACGAGGCGAGCACCGACCGGGAGCTGATGACCTGGTTCGCCCGGGCCGTGATCAAGCTGGACGGGCGGGGGATCGGGGCCGGCGGCGACCTCCACGACAGCACTGTGCTGGCCCGGCTCTACGCGGTCCTGCACGAACCGGACCTGCGGGACATCGTCCGTGACCGGACCCTCCCGCACGCGCCGCGCTTCGCCGCCCTGGAGAGCTACGTGCGGCGCGAGGGCCGCCAGGCGGCCGCCCTGGCCGCCGAGCTGGCGCAGGAGCCGGATCTCCCCGTCCGCCGGCGCGTCACCGCGGCCGGCCTCATGGCCGAGGCGGGAGAGACGTCCGCCGCGTGCGCCCGGCTCACCGCCCTGGCCGTCGATCCCCTGCTGTGGCCCGGTGACCGGCTCGCGGCTGCCGGGGCGGCTCTGCGTATCGACACCGTCGCAGGGACGCGGCTGCTCGCCCAGGTGCTGCGGACGGCCCCGGACCTCGGGGAAACCGACCTGGTCGGGGGGCTGATGGTGGTCGGTCTCAGAGCGGAGAAGGACACGGCGACCAGCCTGGGCGAAGCGCTCGCGGCCAACCCGGCGCGTGACCGCATGAGTCCGCACCAGCTTCGCTACGCCCTCGGTTCCCTGCTCCGGACCGCGGCCCCCGATGTGCTGGAGGGCCTGGCCGACGACCAGTCCGCGCCCCTCCACCTCCGCATCAGGGCACTCGGGCACCTCTCCCCTCCCGGCCCCGCCGCACAGTCGGTACTGGCTGAACTGCTCGTTGATCCGACAGGGGCCGACGGACTCGTCCGGCCCGTCCTCAAGCTGTGCGGTGATCCTCTCCTCGTGGCGAAGGCCGCCCGCGACGGCAGGCTCGACATGTACACGCGCACCGACGCCGTCCGTCGTCTGGTGGAACTCGACCAGCCCGACACCGCGGAGTCCTGCGTCGACGAGTTGCTCTCAGCCGCGTCGGACGACTCCGCCGTCCTCAGCGTCTACGACGTGTTGCGCGAACTGGGACGGACTGCCCGACACAGAGAACTGACGCTCTCGGCGTTGACCGCGCCGGACCTGCCCGTGAGCGACCGGCTCGAGTGTGCCGCACAGCTGATCGACACGGAGGACGCCGCGGTGGTGCGCGACACGCTGGCGGTGCTGATCGCCGACCCCGATGTGACACCCGCCGACCGCCGGTCAGCCCTCAGGCTTCTGCACAAGGGCACGGAAGAACACGAGAACAGCAGCGCCGCGATGGCCTCCGACATCGCCCTGCCGGCCTCGGTACGCCACGAGGCCGCGCAGGATCTCCTGGCCGCAGGCCGTCGGGACGGTGCCGCAGGCGCGCTGCGCACCCTGGCCGCCGACGTCCTGTCCGGCATGGACGACCGCATCGTCGCCCTGACCTCCCTGGCGGAGATCGATCTCCGTGCGGCCTCCGAGACCCTTCACCGGGTGCTGGACGAGCCGGGAATCCCGGACGAGGATCTGTGGCGTCTTCTGGAACTCGCCGACGCCTGTCTGCCGGACGCCCCGCTCCGCGGCCGCCTTCACGCGCTGCTCGACGACGAGACCGTCCCGGCAGCCGCAGTGATACACATCGACAGCCACCACTCCCGGTACGGCACGGAGATGGTCCCGGTGTCCCGTCGCGCGCTCGCCCGGCTCGCGGACGACCCCGGTGTGGCCCCTGATACCCGGTACCGGGCCCTCTCACGGTCCGCCGGCCGGACCCCCTACCCACGGTGGCGGCAGCTCATGGCCGAGCAGGGCACCGATCCCCTGCTGCGCCTCGCGAGGCAGATCGACGAGGCCCACTTCAGCACTTACGTCCCCGCGCCCGGAGTCTGGGAGTTCATGAACTTCGGCCACGGGGTGGACAGTGTCGAGATCCCGACCGGTGTTGTCGCCGGCATCGATCCAGGAACGGCCCGGGCCCAGTGGATCGAACTGCTGCGACAGCGTGACGTGTCGGCCGTGACCGGTCTCCGGAACCTGTATCAGCTGGCCTACCACGAGCGATCACAAGGTGACGCGGACTCCCTCCTGCTCGCCTGGGCCGAGGACGCCCGGGCCCCTCTGGCGGAACGGATCGCCGCAGCGGAGACCGGAACCATCGCGCCGACGGAACGCTGGTCCGCGCTCGCCGCCGACCCCGCCACCCCGCCGGACCTGCGCGTCCGCATCTTCGGGTCGCTGCCCACCAGTGGCGCCCGCAGCCGCGTCCCGCTCGCCCGCGCCCTGGCCGCCGACCCGGCCGCGCCGCCGTCCGCCAGGGCCCGGGCCGCCGCGCTCCTCGCCCAGGACCTCGGGGAGGAGGGCCGGACCCTTCTGCGCGCCCTCTCCCACCCGGACACCACGGACCCGGAGGCGCACCTCGCCGTGGCGGCCGCCTGGGAGCGACTGGACGTGGGCAACGAGGTGGTGGCCGCCTGCCGACGGGTCCTGGACACCGACGGCACGGCGGCCGGGTACCGGGTGCGGGCCGCCAGGACACTGGGGCGCTACCGCCCGGTGCGGCACATCGCCCTGCGCGCCCTGAAGGACGCGCTCGCCGACGGGGCCGCTCCCAGGCCGGCGCGCGTCGAGGCCGCCGAAGCCCTGCTCGGCCTGCGGGCGACCGCCGAGGCGCACCTCGGCCTGTTCCGCCTCGCCCGGGAGCCGGGCCCCGCCGAGGCCTCGCGGGACCGGGTCCTGGACCTCCTCCCGGCGGACCTGCGGGCCTGCGCCGAAGCCGCGGACGGGTCCACGCACCGGGCCCCGTCCGGCCACGGCGGGCACGGAGGCTGACGGACTCGGCCCTCGGCAGCGCACTGCCTCTCGACGTACCCGGCGCGGCCGTGCACAGTTCTCCCTACGCGCCTTCGTACCGGCCGGTAGCCGGTGTCGGCGGGCGCGGAGCCGACGACTTAGCCGAGGAGCGCCTGTGAGCAGCTGGGCCGGCCGGAGTGCCGCCGAGATCGCCGCCGCCGTCCGCGAGAAGCGGGTGACGCCCAGGGAGGTGGTGGCCGAGCACCTCGCGCGGATCGAGCGGCTCGACGGCCGGATCGGGGCGTTCCGGAAGGTCCGGACCGAGGCGGCGCTCGCCGAGGCCGACGAGGTGGGCTCCCGTGCGGCTCTGGCCGAACTGCCGCTGGCCGGCGTGCCGGTGGCGGTCAAGGACAACCTGGCGGTACGCGGCGAGTCGTGCCGCAACGGCTCGGCCGCTACCCCGCGCACCCCGGCCGCCGAGGACCATGTGACGGTGGCCCGGCTGCGCGCGGCCGGTGCGGTGGTCGTGGGCCTGACGAACGTGCCCGAGCTGTGCGTCTTCGCCACCACGGAGGGCCCGTACGGCATCGTCCGCAACCCGTGGGACATGTCCCGTACGGCGGGCGGCTCCTCCGGTGGCAGCGCGGCGGCGGTGGCCGCCGGGCTGGTGCCGCTGGCGCTCGGCAACGACGGGATGGGCTCGCTGCGTATTCCGGCCGCGAACTGCGGGCTGGTCACGCTGAAGCCGGGGCACGCGGTGGTGCCGGCGGGGATCGGCAACGGCGACTGGTTCGGCATGGCGGAGAACGGCCCGCTGGCCACGACCGTCGAGGACGCGCGCCTGATGCTGGGCGTCCTCGCCGACGCGGAGTTCGCACGCCCGGCGGAGCGCGGCCCCCGGAAGATCGCCGTCGCGCTGCGCAGCCCGCTCGCCGGGGTGAGTGTGAGCCGGCCGTATACGACCGCGGTGCGACAGGCGGCCGGGGCGCTGGCGCGCTCCGGGCACCAGGTGCGGCGGGCCGAACCGCCGTATCCGCTCTCCCTCGGGGTGACCGCGCTCCAGCACTGGACGGCCGGGACGGCGAGGGACGCCGAGGGCCTGGACCGGGCGCGGCTGGCCCGCCGGACCCGGGTGCACGCGGCCCTGGGCCGGCGCTTCGACGGCGCGGTCCGTACCGGCGCCGCCCGGGACCGGCTGCGCGCCCGGCTGACGCCGTTCCTCACCGAGCACGACGTGCTGCTCACCCCGGCCCTGGCCCGCCGCTCCCCGCAGGCCGGCCCATGGCACGAACGCGGCTGGCTGCGCAACGTCCTCGCCAACTCCGCCTATTCGCCCTTCACTCCGCCGTGGAACCTGACCGGCTGGCCGGCGATGTCCGTCCCGGCCGGCATCCTGCCCTCGGGCGCCCCCTGCGCCGTACAGCTCGTGGGCCGGCCGGGCACGGAGTCCGTCCTGCTGGAGCTGGCGGCACAGCTGGAGGAGCTGATCCCCTGGCGGCGGACGGCGTCCTCGACCGCCTGGCGGTGAGGTGGGGCGTCAGTCCAGCGCCCGGTACATGATGTGCAGCCCGACCCGGCCGTGCCGGGGGTGCTCGAACGCCTCGGGGACGGTGGCGAGGATCGTGAAGCCGAGGGCTGTCCAGAGGCCGACGGCGGGGTTCGTCTCGACCACGGCGTTGAAGACCATCGCGCGGTAGCCGTGCGCCCTGCCCTCGGACAGGACGTGTTCGGCGAGGGCGCGGCCGATGCCGCGTCCGGCGCAGTCGGGGTCGACCATGAAGCCGGCGTTGGCCACGCGGGCGGCGGGTCCGCCGTAGTTGGGGGTGAGGTAGGCCGAGCCGACGACCGTTCCGCTCTCGTCCTCGGCGACGTAGACCCGCTTGGCCGGGTTCATCCACAGGTCGCGGGCCGCCTCCTCGGTGGTCTCCGGGTCCCATGCGTAGGTTTCGGCGGCGGCGACGATCCGGTGCCAGAAAGGCCAGATCCGCGGCCAGTCCCCGGCCGCGGCTTCTCTGATCAGCATGGGCGTGAGTCTGCCACGCCCATGCGTGGGGCGATCGCGAGGGGATCCGGCCCGGGGGTCAGTCCACGCTCGGCAGGATGTGGGGCTCGGCCAGGTCGTCCTCGTATCCCGCGAGGCGGATCGGGGCGGACCGGGCCCACACGTCGAGGCTGCCGAGTTCCCCGGGCCGCCGGCCCACGCGCTCCGCGTATTCCGCGGGGCGCTGCTCGCGATTCGTCTTCTCCGGTGTCACCGCGCACTCCTTATGTGTCGGGTCACCCTCGGGGCGTACCGAACAGTCTGCGCTTCGGCGCTGGACGCCCGCTGGGGTCTGGATGGAAAGCCAGTTCGGACGCGGTGGCGCCGGTACCTCTGTCAGAGCATGCCGTGGTCGGCTCGCCCCAGGACGGACGATGGGTGTGGGTGGGACCCCGTACTGTTGTCCGTCCGCTCCAGATTAACCAAATGAGCAGGCATCCGCTCGATAGGGAATGCAAACAACCCGTAAGCCCTGCGCTTCGAGCGGCTCCTCAATACCCCCCAATATGGGGCTTTTTGCAACAAGATGCTTACTCGGCCGACATACGGAATCACCCACTCGGCCTACTGGAGCGAACATCCCTTCGAGCCGGTCGGCAACCGCCGGCCGGACCCGGCTCAGTTCAGGTGCCGTTGGCCGGGTGGCAAGCTCGCCATGATCTGCTGACGCGGCAACGGCTGTCTCGCGGAAGGACTGACGCATGGAGCTGCGCAGCGTCGAGGAGCTGATGGATCTGCTGTACGCGGGGCGTCACCAGCACGCGCTGCGGACCGCGGCGCTGCTGCGCCGAAGCCGCCCCGCTGACAAGGAGCTGCAGGTCGCGGCCCTGGTGCGGGGCATCGGACCGGTGCTCCGCCCGGGCGACGAGGCGGCCCGGGCGCGGAGCGCGGCCGAGGCGGTGCGCTCCCTGCTGGGGGAGCGGGTGTTCCGGCTGGTGCGCGGGGAGCCGGACCCGGCGGACGACGATCTGCTACGACTGCGTCAGGCCGACGAGGAGGGCCGTACGGCCGGAGTCGACGCGGGCGTGCTGGAGGACTGGCGCACGGTGCTGGAGCTGGTGGCGGCCCGCCACGCACGGCTCGGCGCGGTCGACTGAGCGCCGGCCCTCGCCCTGCCCCGCGGTCGAGCGAGCGCCGGCCGCCGCCCTGCCCCGCCGGGGCGTCACCACTTGCCGGGCGCGTAGTCCTTCAGGAAGACGCCGTACAGGTCTTCGCCCGCCTCGCCGCGCACGATCGGGTCGTAGACGCGGGCGGCGCCGTCGACCAGGTCCAGGGGGGCGTGGAAACCGGCCTCGGCGAGGCGCAGCTTGTCGTAGTGGGGGCGCTCGTCGGTGATCCAGCCGGTGTCGACCGAGGTCATGAGGATGCGGTCGGTCTCGAACATCTCCTCGCCGCTGGTCCGCGTCACCATGTTCATCGCGGCCTTGGCGGCGTTGGTGTTCGGGTGGCCCGCGCCCTTGTAACCGCGGCTGAAGACGCCCTCCATCGCCGAGACGTTCACGACGTACGCCCGTCCGCTCGCCGCCTTCCCGGCGGCGTCGGCCATGGCCGGGCGGAGCTTGCTGATCAGGATGAACGGCGCGGTGTAGTTGCACAGCTGGGTTTCGAGCAGCTCCACCGGGGAGATCTGTTCGATCGTCTGCACCCAGGTGTTGGTGTCGACGACGTCCGGCAGTAGGCCGCCCGCGTCGATGGCGGTGCCGTCGAGGTGCCGGGCGACGCTGGCGTTGCCCGCGACCAGCGCGAGGTCGGAGACCTGCTGGGCGTCCAGACCGCTCGCGCCGACGGCCAGCGCGGCCGGACCGCCGAGTTCACCGACCGCGCCGGAGTTGAAGGCGCCGATGACGTGGTGGGCGGGCAGTTCCCCGGCGGGCAGCGGCGCGCTCTCGCCCTCGACGAGGGCGGCGTAGGCGGAGGGCAGACGGCGTACGGTCTGCGTGGCGTTGTTGATCAGGATGTCCAGCGGGCCCGCCTCGGCGACCTGGTCGGCCAGCGCGACCGCCTGGGCCGGGTCGCGCAGGTCTATGCCGACGACCTCCAGCCGGTGCATCCAGTCCGCCGAGTCCTCCATCGCCTTGAAGCGGCGGATGGCGTCCTTGGGGAACCGCGTGGTGACGGTCGTGTGCGCGCCGTCGCGCAGCAGGCGCAGCGCGATGTACATGCCGATCTTGGCCCGGCCCCCGGTGAGCAGGGCCCGCTTGCCGGTGAGGTCGGCCCGGGCGTCCCGCTTGGCGCGGTTCTCGGCGGCGCACCTCTGGCACAGCTGGTGGTAGAAGTAGTCGACCTCGACGTAGCGCTGCTTGCAGACGTAGCAGGAGCGCGGGCGCTGGAGTATGCCCGCGATCCGGCCCTCGTCGACCTTGGAGGAGGGCAGGATGCCCTCGGTCTCGTCGTCGATGCGCTCGGCGGAGCCGGTCGCGGTGGCCTCCGTGACCGTGCGGTCGTGCGCGGTCTTGGCGGCCCGGCGCTCCTGGCGGCGGCGCTGCTTGACCGTGCGGTAGATGGCCGAGGTGGCCCGGCGCACCGTGATCGCGTCGGGGTGGTCGACCTCGATCCGGTCGAGTTCCTCCAGCACGCTCAGGCAGACGGCCAGCCGCTCGGGGTCGATCCCCGGCCCGTAGACCACTTCGTCCATGGACGCCGAGCCGTCCTCTGTCACCGTCATCGCGCTGCCGCTTCCCTGATCACCCGCGCAGCGCTCCGACTCGCGCCCGCCTTCGAAAAGCGGATTTTACGGAGCGCCGGGCCCGGGGACCAAACCGCTTCCCCGAGCCCCGCGCCCGCCAGGCACCCCGCGGCGCCTCAGTGATCGCACACCGACAGCAGCGTCTCCACCTCTGCCGAGACCGCCTGCGCGAACCGGTCCAGATCCGGCACGGCCCGGGCGTCGGCCACGAGCCCGTAGTGCACGTGCCCGCGATAGGTCGAGATCGCGACCGCCAGCGCCTGGCCGGGCGCGAGCGGGGCCAGCGGAAACACCTCGGTCAGCTCGTGGCCGCCGAGCCGGAGCCCGATGCCGGGCAGCGGCACGCTGGTGACCAGGATGTCGAACCACAGCCGGGCCGCCTGGCCGACCAGCGGTCCGCCGAGCCGGTGGCCGAGGGCCGGGACGTGGTCGGCGAGCAGGGCCACCGCGCCCGCGCCCCGGTCGGCGCCGGCGTCCTTGTTGCGGACCATCGCGGTGCGCACGGTGCGCAGGCGGCCGAGCGGGTCCGGCTCGTGCACCGGGAGCCGTATCAGATAGCCGGAGAGCCGGTTGCCCTGTGAGTGGGCGGCGCCCGGGCGGCGCCGGGAGACGGGGATCAGGGCGCGGGGCGCCACGCCCTTGCTGCCGTCGCCGCGTTCGTCCAGCCAGCGGCGCAGGGCGCCGGCGACGACGGCGATGAGGACGTCGTTGACGGTGCCGCCGGCGCTCTTGCGCACCCGGTGCACGTCGTCGATGTCGATGACGACGCCGGCGGTGCGCCGGGTGCCGCTGGGCGCCGAGGTGAGCGCGGCGCACGGGCGCATGCCGAGGGTGGAGCGGGCGAGCGAGGCGCCGATGTCCAGGGCCCGGCCCGCATCGGCCAGGGCGCCCCTGACCAGCCCGGGGACCAGCGCGGGCAGCCGGCGCACGTCGGACAGCAGGCCGCGCGGCGGCTCGACGGCGCGGGGCGCGCGCTCGGGCAGGTCGACGGGGTCCAGGACGCCGGCGGCGAGCCTCAGCGCGCGCAGCCCGTCGGCGAGGGCGTGGTGGAACTTGAAGAGCACGGCGAAGGACACCCCGTCCTCGCCGGGCAGCACATGCGCCTCCCACGGCGGCCTGCCGCGCTCCAGCGGGCGCTCCATCAGCCGGCCGGCGGCGGCGTGGAAGCCGTCGGTCGGGGCGTGCAGCCGGACGTGGTTCAGGGGGTCGAAGTCGGGGTCGCTCTCGCGGGCGGCGCCGCCGAAGGCGAGCGGCTGCCAGAGGTCGCGGATGCGCAGGCGCAGGCCGGGCACGGCGGCGGCGCGGGCGGCGAGCAGGTCGGCGGCGTGCGCCCCGGCGGTGGGCGAGTGCGCGGCGAAGACACCGAGCGCGCCGAGGTGCATGGGGTGCCGGTCGGACTCCATGTTCCAGAAGGCCAGGTCGAGGGGAGCGAGCAGGTCGGAAGTCAAGGGCTTGCCTCACGCGTCGGCGACGGGTGCACAGCAGTCAATCCCCGGCAGGCGATTACGGTCAAGTACGATCAGGCTACGCACAGTTAACGTCGGGTTAAGTCCCGCCGCCACAGAAAGCGGCGGGACGTGGGAGACGGTCGAGGTCATCTCAGAACGGGTGGCGCCGCTTCGGGTGACGTACCCCACTCCGACGGGCGCGGGCCGACCGTGAAGGCGAGGGAGCGCAGCGAGCGCAGCGCACCGGTCGTCAGATAGGTCCGGCCGTGCGGCCTGCCGTCCGTGCGCACCGCCTGGACGTAACGGTCGGCGGCCGAGGTGCCGGGCGCGGTCACCGTCAGCCGGCCGCCCGGCCAGTAGCGGCGGTCCAGAGTCAGCTCGACGCGGTCGAAGACCGGCGTGGTCAGGCCCCAGGTGCCGTAGCCGGGCTGGACCGGGAACAGTCCGATCGACGACAGCACGTTCCAGGCGGACATGGTGCCGAGGTCGTCGTTGCCGGTCATGCCGGTGGGACCGTCGGTGAACAGGCTCAGCGCCGCGTGCACCACGTCCGTGGTCTTCCATGGCCGGCCGAGGGAGAGGTAGGTGTAGGGCGCGATGAGGTCCGGCTCGTTCATCGGGTTGTACGTGGCGGCGTTGTAGTAGGCGTACGGGTCGCCGTGCACCCACGCCTCCCGGGCGGTCCGCTCCGGGTCGGCGAGCAGCCGGTCGTAGGCGAAGAAGGAGTCCAGCCGGTCCTCGGCCGCGCGCTCGCCGCCGATCAGACGGACCATGCCCGGTACGTCCTGCGGGACGAGCCACTGGTACTGCCAGGGCGTGCCCTCGTGGAAGCCGGTGCCGCGCGCCGGGTCGGCCGGGCCGGTGAAGGCACCGGAGGCGTCGCGGGCCCGGAAGAAGCCGGTGGCCGGGTCGAAGACGTTGCGGTAGTTCCGCGAGCGGGCGGCATAGCGGGCCGCGTCCTCGTGGTGCCCGAGACCCCGGGCCATCTGGACGAGCATCGCGTCGGCGAGCGCGTACTCCAGGGTGACGGAGCCGCCGTGGTGGTAGTCGGAGTCGCCCATCTTGGCGTACGGCCTGCCCTTGACGTAGGGCGCGAAACCGTCGGCGATGTACTCGGCGTTGGCCTCCCGGCCGATACCCGGGTACTCGGCCGGGGGCACGCCGTCGGCGTTCTTGCGCAGCGCCCGGTAGGCCCGCTCCTCGAAGCCCTTCAGCAGCCCCGCCTGGTAGGCGGTGGTCAGGAAGGGGGTGACCGGGTCGCCGCTCATGATGTTCGTCTCGACCGGGCCGTAGCCCCACTTGGGCAGCCACCCGCCGTCCTCGTCGACCGCGACCACCGACCGCGCCATGTCCCGGGCCTCGCGCGGTGCGAGCAGCGTGAGCAGCTGGACCTGGGTGCGGTAGGTGTCCCACAGGGACCAGTTCTGGTAGTAGGTGAAGCCCTTGGCCCGGTGGACCCGGCGGTCCCAGCCGAAGTAGCGGCCGTCGGCGTCGTCGCCGACGTTGGGCGCGAGGTACGACCGGTACAGCGAGGAGTAGAAGGTCCGGCGAAGCGTGGGCGTGCCCCCTCGCACCCGGACCCCGGCGAGCCGGCGCTCCCACTCCTCGCGGGCCCGGCCGCGTACCGCGTCGAAGGACCGGCCGCCCTCGGCGCGCAGGTTGGCCGCGGCGCCGCGCGCGTCCACGTACGACAGCGCGGTGGTCGCCTCGACCGTGCGGTCCCGGGTGGTGTCGAAGCGGACGTAGGCGCCGCCGGGCCCGCTGCGGGAGCCGGGGCTGACGGTCCGGCCGTCCCAGGTGCCGTGGGCGGTGAAGGGGCGGCTGAAGCGGGTGATCGTGTAGACGGTGTAGGGGCCGGTGTCCCGGCAGAAGCCGTGGCCCGTGATCTCGGTGCGCACGGTGCGGTCGTCCAGGATCTCCACCGTGCTGCTCACGCCCTTGTGCAGCGACTGGGCCGCGTTCAGCAGGACGTTGGCCTTGTCGGTGGCCGGGAAGGTGTAGCGCTGCACTCCGGTGCGGGTGGTCGCGGTCAGTTCGGCCCGGATGCCGGAGGCGAGGCCGACCCGGTAGTAGCCGGGGCTCGCCTCCTCGTCGTCGTGCGAGAAGGCCGCCGCGTACTGGGCGTAGTCCGTCTGGGTGACGTCACCGGTGGTGGGCAGCACGGGCAGATCGCCGCCGATACGGCAGCCGACGCCCGAGAGATGCACCAGGGAGAAGCCGCGGACTCGGTTCTGTGTGTAGTCGTAGCCGGTGCTGTGCCCGGTGTCCGGGGAGAACTGCACCATGCCGAAGGGCACGGCCGCGCCGGGGAAGGTGTTGCCCTCGTTCTGGGTCCCGATGAACGGGTTGACCAGGTCGGTGAGTCGGCCGTCGGCCCGCTCGGCGGCCCGTACGGCGGGGGCGGTGACCAGCGCCGACGCTGCCATCACCCCGGCCAGACACAGCCGCGTGCGCCGGGTCCCTCTCATGTCGGATGACCTCCGCAGGTTGGACATCGTTGCCTGCATCCTGAGGGCCGGACGCCGCGAACCCGGGCATTCCGCGAAATCGGCGCGTGACGCGTCGCGCCGGAGAGCCTCTGACGAAGCGTCGGTCAGGACACCCGCCGGCCCTTCCCCAGCGCTATCACGCCGCCCTTGGAGACGGTGTACAGCTCGGCGTCCCGCTCCGGGTTGACGCCGATCGTGGCGCCCGGCGGCACCTCCACGTTCTTGTCCAGGACCGCGCCGCGGACCACCGCGCCGCGGCCGATGCGGACGTTGTCGTGCAGGACCGAACCCTGGACGACCGCGCCCGGGTCGACCCGGACACCCGGGGAGAGCACCGACCGGCTGACCTGACCGCGGATCAGGCAGCCCGCGCTGATGATGGACTCGCTCGCCATGCCGCCCGCGTTGAAGCGGGCCGGGGAGAGCTGGCCCGAGTGGGTGTAGATCGGCCACTGGCGGTTGTAGAGGTTGAACGCCGGGCGCTCGGCGATCAGGTCCATGTGTGCCTCGTGGTAGGCGTCCAGGGTCCCCACGTCCCGCCAGTAGCCCTGGTCGCGGCTGGTCTCCCCGGGCACGTGGTTGTCACTGAAGTCGTACAGCTGGGCCTCGCCGCGCGCGGTCAGCTGGGGCAGGATCGAGCCACCCATGTCGTGCGCGGACTGCTCGTCCTCGGCATCCCGGTGCAACGCCTCCACGAGGGCCTTCGTGGTGAAGACGTAGTTGCCCATGGAGGCGAACACGCACTCGGGGTCGTCCGGCAGACCCGGCGGGTGCGTGGGCTTCTCCAGGAAGCGCTCGACGGTGCGGCCGTCCGAACCCGGGGTGATCACTCCGAAGGACGAGGACTCCGCGCGCGGCACCCGGATGCCGGCCACGGTCACGCCCGCGCCGCCCTCGATGTGCTGCGCGAGCATCTGCCGGGGATCCATGCGGTAGACGTGGTCGGCGCCGAACACCGCGACGTACTCGGGCTGTTCGTCGTACACGAGGTTCAGGGACTGCAGGATCGCGTCGGCGCTGCCCAGGTACCAGCGCGGGCCGAGGCGCTGCTGGGCCGGGACGGGAGTGACGTAGTTGCCGAGCAAGCTGGACATCCGCCAGGTGGTGGTGATGTGCCGGTCCAGCGAGTGCGACTTGTACTGGGTCAGCACACAGATGCGCAGCACGTCGGCGTTGACGAGGTTGGACAGGACGAAGTCGACGAGCCGGTACGTCCCGCCGAAGGTGACCGCGGGTTTTGCGCGGTCCGCGGTGAGCGGCATCAGGCGTTTGCCCTCCCCGCCCGCCAGCACGATCCCGAGCACGGAAGGCCCTCCACGACGCATGGCCGCTCCCCTCACCCCTGGTTCCACCATGGATGCCCCGAGCGGGCCGGACTAAGCCTGCCCGAGCATCTCCCGGTACAGCCCCGCGGTACGGCGGGCCACCGCGTCCCAGCCGAACTCGCCCACCGCACGCGCCCGTCCGGCCTCCCCCATCCGCCGGGCCGCCTCCGGGTCGGCGAGGACGGTGTCCAGGGCCCGGGCGAGACCCGCCTCGAAACCGTCGTCCGCGTCGACCAGGAGGCCGGTACGGCCGTCCGCCACGACCTCGGGGATGCCGCCCACCCGGGACGCCACCACGGGCGTGCCGCAGGCCATCGCCTCCAGGTTGACGATGCCGAGCGGCTCGTACACCGAGGGGCAGACGAACACGGCCGCGTGCGTGAGGAGTTGGACCACCTCGGGGCGCGGGAGCATCTGCGGGATCCAGAACACGCCCGCCCGGACCCGGCGCAGCTCCTCGAACAGCTCCTGGAACTCCCGGTCGATCTCCGGGGTGTCGGGCGCGCCCGCGCAGAGCACGACCTGGGCGCCGGGGTCGATGTCCCGTACCGCGCGCAGCAGATGGGGCACGCCCTTCTGCCGGGTGATCCGGCCGACGAACAGGACGTACGGCCGCGTGGGGTCGATGCCGTGCCGGGTGAGGGCGTCGGTGCCGTGGGCGGGGCGGTAGAGCCGGGTGTCGATGCCGTTGTGGACGACGTGGACGCGGGCCGGGTCCAGCGCCGGGTAGCAGGCGAGGACGTCCTCCCGCATGGCGCCCGAGACGGCGATCACCGCGTCGGCGGCCTCGATCGCGGTGCGCTCGGCCCAGCTCGACAGGGCGTACCCGCCGCCGAGCTGCTCGGCCTTCCAGGGGCGCAGCGGCTCCAGCGAGTGGGCGGTGACCACGTGCGGCACGCCGTACAGCAGCTTGGCGACATGGCCGGCGAGATTGGCGTACCAGGTGTGGGAGTGGACGAGTTCACGGCCTTCCAGGGCGGCGGCGACGGCGAGGTCCACGGAGAAGGTGCGCAGGGCGTCGTTGGAGCCGTCCAGGGCGGACCACGGGCGGTGGCGTACGACGCCGACGCCGCGCCCCTCGCCCCAGCAGTGCACCTCCAGGTCCACCAGGGAGGTCAGCTCGCGGGCGAGGAACTCCACATGGACGCCCGCGCCGCCGTACACGTCCGGGGGGTACTCCCGGGTCAGCAGTCCCACTCGCACCCGTCAACCCCCTGGTCTCGTCGGCAGGTTCTCCCCATGGTCACCCGGATGCGGTGTCCGGGGAAGAGCGCGGAGGGCGGGTGAAGCAGCAGTCGCCGCACAACCCGCCGCCGGGCACCCGGTAGTACAGGCAGCAGCTGCGGCGCCGGAACGCCGTACCGGTGCGCACTCCCGCGGTGCTCAGCAGAGGGTGGGCGAACAGTTCGCCGGTGAGGGCGCGGGTGCGGGCCGCCACGTCGGTACGGCCGTGGGCGCGCGCCCAGCGGCTCAGTTCCCGGGCGGTCGCGGCGAGCGCGGAGCCCGCGTTGCCCCACAGCAGGCCCGCCGCGACGCCGTAGCGGGCCCGCAGCACCGCCGCCAGCGGCTCCAGATGACCGTGCAGCACGACGCCGGTGAGGGTGGCCGCGTCGCCGGGCAGTGCGCGCAGCTCGGTGAGCCACAGGTCGTCGGGGGCGGCGGCGAGGGCGTCCCAGCGCAGCAGCCGCGGGTCCAGGTCGGGCACCCGGCCGTACAGCGTGGCACAGCCCAGGGCCGCCGACCACAGCCGGGCGGCCAGGCCCTGCTGGGCGATGGAGGCGGCGACCCGGACCTCGGCGGTCCGCAGCCGGTCCCCCACGGCGGCGACCCGCAGCGCCACCGGATCCCGGTGACCGTCCGAGGCCGCCCCTTCGTACCCCTGCGCGAGGGTCGGCAGCCGCCGCGGAGGGGCCCCGTCGGCGGCTGGGGCCGGGCCGGGCGGCGTGCGCAGGACGAAGAAGCCGCCGAGGGGGCGCAGTGCGGCGAGACCGGGGTCGAGATCCACGACAGGTACTGGTACCAGGCGCGTGCCCGCGCCGGTCCGGCGGGGGTCCGCCCGCGGCCACCCGCCCTGGGGATGATCACCCGGCCGGTGTACTCCATCGGCAGTAGGACCCATTGCGTGCTCAGGTACGACGACGGAACGGCCCCGGCCGGGCAGAGTGTTGGCCATGGAAGCCGACCGTACGCCGCGCCGGGCCCAGGACGGCCGCCGCACCCCGAGGAGACACCGATGAGCGCCCTGGCGTTGTCCGTGCTCCTGTCGGTCGTCTCCGCCCTCGCCTACGCGGGCGGAGCGATCGCGCAGGAGCAGGTCGCGGTGTCCTCCCCCGACAGCGCGTACCTGCCGCTGCGCCGGCCGGGCTGGTGGGGCGCGCTGGCGCTCAACGGTCTCGGTGGCGTACTGCACGTGGTGGCGCTGGCCTACGGGCCGCTCAGCCTGGTCCAGCCGCTCGGCGCGCTGACCATAGTCTTCGCGCTGCCCATGGCGGCGTTGTGCGTCGGCCGCCGGGCCGGCCGGACCGCCTGGCGCGGTGCGCTCATGGCCACGGTGGGCCTCGCCGGTCTGCTGTCCCTGGTCGGCTCCTCCTCCGCGCACTCCCTGGCCCCGGCTCAGCGGCTGGCGGTCGCGCTGGTCACCGGCGGGGCGGTGGCGGCGCTGGTGTTCGTGGGTCTGGCCGCGCACCGGCACCCGGCGGTGCGCAGCGTGCTGCTGGCCGTGGCCTCCGGCATCGCGTTCGGCATGTCGTCGGTGTTCACCAAGACCGTGGCGGTGGACTGGTCCCACGACCTCGGCCTGGGCGAGATGCCCTCCCTCGCGGTGATCGGCCTGTTCACGGTCGCCGGCGTCCTGCTGTCCCAGGCTTCCTACCGGGGCGGCGGCCTCGCCGCGCCGCTGGCCACGGCGACCGTGGTCAATCCGATGCTGGCCGCCGCGGTCGGCATCCTGATGTTCGGCGAGACGTTCCGCTACGGCGACACGGGCACCGTGCTCGCCCTGGGCTGCGGGGTGGTGGCGGCGGGCGGCCTGATCATGCTGACGACGGAGCGGCTGGAGCGCACGACGGACCCGGCGGCTGCCACGCCGGCCCCGGCCACCGCCTCGGCGGGGCCGACACCCGGTGTCGCGGGGGCGGCTGTCGCGGGGACGGTTGTCGTGGGGGCGGCTGTCGTGGGGGCGGGCGTTCCGGCGACGGGTGCTCCCGTGACGGGTGCTGCGGCGGAGGACGCCTCTGCGGGAACAGCTCCGGCCGGGGCGGTCGCGGCGGTCGGCGAGGCGGCGGTCGCGGCGGTCGGCGAGGCCGCTGTCGCGGCTGTACCGGTGACGGCTGTCCTGTCGTCGGCGTCCGACGGCGGCTCCCCGGCGCACGAGGTGCCGGCCGCCGCCGAACCGGCGCGTGCCGCCGCCGAACCGTGCCCCGGTGTGCCGCGGCAGCGCGGGGCCGGGCGCCTCGGAGCGGACCTGGCGGACCTGGCGGACCTGGCGGGGCTCGCCGGGACCGGCGCCGGGCCGGACGAACCGGTCCTGCGCGGGGAGTTCCCGCCGGGCCCGGCGGTGAGCGGCGGGGCGGACACCGACGGCGGCGAACCGTCGGCCGACCACGCACTCCCCCTGTCGTACACGCTGCTGTGCGCGGGCATCTTCGCGCCGCTGCCGGCCGTGGGCCGGCAGCGTGCCGGCGTCAGATCCTGACGCCGCCGGCCCGGAGATAGGCGAGCGGGTCGATGTCCGAGCCGAAGGCGGGCCCCGTCCGCACCTCGAAGTGCAGATGCGGACCCGTGACGTTTCCGGTGGCGCCGGAGCGGCCGATGCGCTGGGCCGCGGTGACGCTCTGCCCGGCCCGCACGGAGATGGCGGACAGGTGGGCGTACTGGGTGTAGCGGCCGTCGGCGTGCCGGAGCACCACCTGGTAGCCGTACGAGCCGCCCCAGCCCGCGGCGACCACGTGCCCGGCCGCAACCGCCTTCACGGAGGTGCCGGTCCCCACGAGGAAGTCGACGCCCGTGTGGTAGCCCTTCGACCAGTGGGACCCCGCCACGCGGTAGCCGGTGCCGATGGCGGCGGTCACCGGGGCGACGAGCGTGTGCCGGGTCGGGGCCGGGGTACGGTGCGTGGTGGGGTGTGTGGTGGGGTGCGCGGTGTGGTGCTCCGAAGGGGCTTTCGTCCTCGGGGGCTTGGGGGGCGGGGCCGTGGTGCGGGTGCCGCTCAGGCCGAGCCGCTGCCCTGGCATGATCAGGTCGGGATCGGGGCCGATCGTGGTCCGGTTGCCCGCGTACAGCGCGTGCCAGCCGCCGGTCACGTGGTGTTCGCCGGCGATGCCGGAGAGGGTGTCGCCGTGCACCACGGTGTACATCTCGGCCCGGCCCGCACGGGACTGCGGGGTCGTCTGCGGCTGTACGTCCTTGACCGAAGCGGACTTCCGGGTGCCGGGCTTCGTGGAGCCGGTGTGCGCCGGACGCGTGGCCGCGGAGTCGGTGCGCACGTCGGGGCCGCCTCCGCCCCGGGTCAGTCCGGCCCGCACGGAGCACACGGGCCAGGCGCCCGGCCCCTGCCCGTCCAGGACCTTCTCGGCGACGGCCATCTGCTCGGCCCGGCCCGCCAGATCGGCGCGCGGCGCGTAGCGGGTGCCGCCGTAGGCCTCCCAGGTGGACTGGGTGAACTGGAGCCCGCCGTAGAAGCCGTTGCCGCTGTTGACGCTCCAGTTGCCGCTGGACTCGCAGGCGGCGACCTTGTTCCAGGTGGCCGCGTCGGCGGCGTTCGCGGTGCCGGCGGCGACCAGCGGTATCGCGAGGCCGGCGCCGCTCGCCGTGACGGTGAGTGAGGCGCGGTTGATCCTGTTCGGCTGGTACCGGCGGTGCCGGCCGCGTACGGCCATGTCCGATTCCCCTCGGCATGCGTCAGGAGCGGCAAAAGTAAGCGCCGCGAACAGACCATGACAAGACGGCAATCGGCCTCTCGCACCCTCAAGTGGCCGTAAACGGCCGCTGCTTGAGGAGAGCGGCCGGCGACTGAGACGGGAGGCGGCTCCGCTGCGTACCCATGCGTGGGGCGGGTCGGATGTGCGCTCGCCGTAGCGGCACGTCAGGATGGGCAGGGACCCGTACTGACGGAGCCGTAGTCCGAGGCAACCAGGGAGCAGGCGGTATGAGCACTTCAGCGCAGATCGGTGTCACGGGCCTCGCGGTCATGGGCCGCAATCTCGCCCGGAACTTCGCCCGGAACGGCTACACGGTCGCCGTGCACAACCGTACGGTCTCCCGGACGAAGGCCCTGGTGGAGGAGTTCGGGCACGAGGGCGACTTCATCGCGGCCGAGACCGCCGAGGAGTTCGTGGCGGCGCTGGAGCGCCCGCGCCGCCTGGTCATCATGGTCAAGGCGGGCGAGCCGACCGACGCGGTGATCCAGGAGTTCGCCCCGCTGCTGGAGCCCGGCGACATGATCATCGACGGGGGCAACGCGCACTTCGCGGACACCCGGCGCCGGGAGCGGGACCTGCGCGAACGCGGCGTCCACTTCGTCGGCACGGGTATCTCCGGCGGCGAGGAGGGCGCGCTGCACGGGCCGAGCATCATGCCGGGCGGCTCGAAGGAGTCGTACGAGTCGCTCGGCCCCATGCTGGAGAAGATCTCCGCGAAGGCGGCGGACGGCGCCCCCTGCGTCACGCACTGCGGTCCCGACGGCGCCGGCCACTTCGTGAAGATGGTCCACAACGGCATCGAGTACGCCGACATGCAGCTGATCGGCGAGGCGTACCAGCTGCTGCGCGATGTCGCCGGGTACACGCCGGCGCAGATCGCGGACATCTTCCGCACCTGGAACACCGGCCGGCTGGACTCCTACCTGATCGAGATCACCGCCGAGGTGCTGTCCCACGTGGACGCGGCCACCGGCAAGCCGTTCGTGGACGTGGTGGTGGACCAGGCCGAACAGAAGGGCACCGGCCGCTGGACCGTCCAGATCGCGCTCGACCTGGGTGTCCCGGTGTCCGGCATCGCCGAGGCGGTCTTCGCCCGCTCCCTGTCCGGCCACGCGGCACTGCGCGAGGCCTCGCGCGGCCTCGCCGGGCCGACGGCGTCCGCGCTGAGCGAGTCGGAGGCGGCGGCTTTCGCGGACCGGGTGGAACAGGCGCTGTACGCGTCCAAGATCGTGTCGTACACGCAGGGCTTCCACGAGATCGCGGCGGGCAGCGAGGAGTACGGCTGGGACATCGACCTCGGCGCGATCTCCGCGATCTGGCGCGGTGGCTGCATCATCCGGGCGGCCTTCCTCGACCGCATCCGCGCCGCGTACGGCGCCCGGCCCGACCTGCCCAGCCTGCTGTCGGACGAGACGTTCGCCCGGGAGATCGCCGCCGCGCAGGACGACTGGCGGGAGGTCCTGGTGGCGGCGGTACGGCAGGGGGTGCCGACGCCCGGGTTCGCGGCGGCGCTGGCGTACTACGACGCGCTGAGGGCGGAACGGTTGCCTGCGGCGCTCACGCAGGCACAGCGGGACTTCTTCGGAGCGCACACGTACCGGCGGGTGGACCGCGACGGCGCGTTCCACACGCTGTGGGGCGGCGACCGGAACGAGGTCTCCGCGTAGGCGCCCGCGCGCCGACCGGGCCGGACTCGTACGCCTCCCGAGGCCGGGCTTCCTTGTCCGTGAGGAGGCTGGGGCTCGTGCGCCTGCCCAGGGCGGGCCCGTACGCCTGCCGAGGACGTGCTCGTACGCCTGCCGAGGGCGTGCTCGTACGCCTGCCGAGGGCGTGCTTCCTCGTCCGTGAGGAGGCTGCGGCTCGTGGGGCTGCGGTGGCTGGGCCTGCCCGTGCGTGAGGGGGCAGGAGTCCGGGCGCCGGCGGCGCTGGGCTTGCTCGTGTGTGAGGAGGCAGGGGTCCGGGCGCCCGCCGGGCTGGGCCTGCTCGTGCGTGAGCCGGGCAAAGTGGCCCCGGCAGGCGCACGAGCCCGCGCCTCGGCATCGGCGCGGACCGCGGGCCGGTTACGGCACGCCGGCCAGGGACTGCCCCGTACCCGCGCGGCCATGAAGGCCCCGGTGCCGCGCGGGTACGGAGGCGTCGCGCCTGAGCGGGGGGGGGTGGTTCCGCGTGCCATGGCGGGGCGCTCTGGCCGGCCGGCGGTCTCCGCCGAGCCCCGGTGGCGGGCGCCCACCATCACGGGCCGTGCGGTGCCGAGGCGTCGTGGCTGGGCGCGCTGTGGCCGCTCGGCGGTCTGCGCCAAGCCCCGGTGTCGGGCGTCCGGCGATCGGGGCGGTGCCGGTGGGGCGGGGCTTGGCGCGTGCCCCTGTGCTTCTGAGGAGACGGCGTATCGCGCCCCCGCTCCTCAGGTGAGGGGCGGGCCCGGCTCCGGGTTCGGAACGGGTTCCGGGCCCGGGGGGATCGGGGACGGGGACGGTTCCGGTGGGCCCGGGGCGGGGGGCGCCGGTTGCGGGGTCGGGTCGGGTCCCGGGGCGGGCGGAGTCGGCTGCGGGGCCGGCTCCGGCGGTGGGACCGGGCTGGGATAGGGATCCGGCGGGGTCGGGCCCGGACCGGGTTGCGGACCGGGCGGGACCGGGTCGGGGTACGGGTTCGTCATCATGCCCTCCGGGCTGTCACGGGGCGTCACCACTGGACTATTGCCCCGCCTACCCGACGGCCGCGCGGCCACTCACCCGACGGCGTCACCGGACGCATCCGGGCGGGTGGCCGGCGGTACCCGGAACCGAGGCCCGCTCAGAACCGGTCCGGGTGGGCGCGCAGCCAGTCCTCGGCGGCCGACAGCAGCTCAGGGTCGGCCGGAGGGGCGACCTCGGGGTGACGTTCGGCCCAGTTGACGACGTACGGGCACAGGGGAGCCACCGGGACGCCCTCGCGCTCGGCGATGGCGTACAGCTCGCGGGCGAGTGATCCGGCGATGCCCTTCCCCTCGTGGGCGGGCTCGACGATCGTGTGGACGGGGACCAGGGCGCGCGCGGGCGACTCCAGGACGAAGTACTCGATGCGGCCGACGACTTCACCGGCGCTGACAGCCTCCAGCCGGCCCGCCGCCCGGTCGTCGCGGATCTCGATCTCGGTCATGGGCACGCACGCTCCTGGTCCTGGTGCCGGTCCCCCGGTCAGGCCCCTGCGGCCTGCGGACTGCGCTGCTGGTCCGAGCCGGGCACCGGCTCCGACGGGTCGGCCCCGAGGGAGACGATCCTGTTGCCGGCGTCGACGTGCACGACCCGGGGCCGCAGCTCACGCGCCTCCGCGTCGGTGACCTGGGCATAGCTGATGATGATCACCAGGTCGCCCGGGTGGACGAGGTGGGCCGCCGCCCCGTTGATCCCCACGACTCCGGAGCCGCGTTCACCCTCGATGACGTACGTCTCCAGGCGGGCGCCGTTGGTGATGTCGACGATGTGGACCAGCTCGCCGGGCAGCAGGTCGGCGGCGTCGAGGAGGTCTGCGTCGATGGTCACCGATCCCACGTAGTGCAGGTCGGCCTGGGTGACAGTGGCACGATGGATCTTGGACTTGAACATAGTACGCAACATTGGGGCACTCCCACAAGTAGGCTCCCTGCCTGCGTTTTTGCAGGTCAAGGGCTGTTTCCACACCCTACAACGAGTCGCACGTTCGGGCAGCTTTCCCCAGGTTTTTCAGGACTCATGCTGACCACTTGCTGACTTTCCTGACACACCGTCAGGCGAATGGACGAGGGTTTCGCACGCTCCCCGTCCCCCACCGCGACGACGGCACGAGCCTACGCAGCACCCTCTCAGGGGCATCCGTGATGACCGTCACTCGGGCGGTCTGGACGGCAGCCAGAGCCAGCGGCGCTGGACCGGGACCCGGACCACGCACCGCCCTAGGTCAGCTGGCCCGAGCGCCTCCATACCGCCCCGCAGGTGCAGGCAGCCAAGGTTTATCAAAGATCCCGAGTGCCGAACGGGCGCGGCAACATAGCAGCGAATCGCCGGTTAGCCAAACCGGCGATTCTCATGACCATGGAATAGCTCGTCCGGTGGCTCTTGGCGGTGACACAGGTCGGGTGTCAAGAACGTTCGATTCAGCCAGAGCAGAGCGCGAGCCGATGCAGCGATCACGCTCAGACCAGCATCGGCGCCCGGTCGCGGATGGCGGCGCGACCTCAGTCGGTGATCGGTGAGGCCCGCAAGCCTCAGTGCGCGTGCCCGGCCTCTTCCGTGTCGGACTGGGCAGGCGAAGGCTTGCCGGACTCGCCCACAGCGGCGCTCGCGTGCACCGTGAAGGCTGCCGTACGCACCTTGCCCTGGTGCTGGAAGTCCAGGAACAGGCGGTACGCGCCGACGCTGGGCGCCGTGGCCGTGAAGGAGACCTCGGGGCCGGACTGGGTCTTGCCGTCGCCGGGCTCACCGTTGGGATGGACGTGCAGATAGGCGAGGTCACCTGAGCGCAGGGCGACCAGGTGACCGTAGGCGCCCAGGTACGGCTGAAGGTCCTGGACCGGCTTGCCGTCCTTCGTCACCGTGAGCGTCAGCTCGCGGGCCCTGCCGGGAATCAGGTCGCCTTTGAGCTTCACCTCGTAGCCGTCAATGTCGGCGGTCACGTTGTGCTCCGGCAGGGCGGCGGGCTTGTACGTCCCGGCTGCCGCGAGGTCGGTACCGAGTGTGACAGCCGCGCCGCCCTCGGGCTTGAAATCGGCGAAGACGCGGTAGCTGCCGGCCTTGGACAGCTCCACCGGCGTGGACCAAGTGCCGTCCGATGCACGGGTGGGATGCAGGTGGCGGTATACGGTCAGGTCGCGCGAGGCCAGGATCAGATGCAGTTCCTTGCCGTGTTCGCGCTGGTACGCCGTGAGACTGTGGCCGGTCCCGTCGTGTACGACGGCGAAGCGCAGCTCGGACTTCTCGCCGGCCTCCAGGAGCGGGGTCTTGAGGTCGAGCGTGTAGCCAGCCTGTGAGACCTGCAGCCCTCCTGGCGACACCGCCGCTTCGTGCCCGCCGCTCGTCTGCTCGTGGCCGGCAGCCGCGTGGCCGTCGTGGGCGGCGCTTTTCGGCGCGGGCGAGAGCTCGCCAACGGACCCTCCCACGCCGAAGGCGGTGCCGAAGGTCGCGGCGAGCGCGGCGGCGAAGACAGTGATCCGCAGTCCGGTGTTCATGACCCACTCCTCATTTCCCTGGCCGCTCGTAGGTGCGACCACGCACCTCAAGATACCCCCAGGGGGTATAAAGTCAAGCAGACGTCGACCCTTGCGCGAGATACGGGTGGGGGGTATACATGTACCCGTTGCCGATACCCCTGGGGGGTATCACCGCCACCATTTGAAGAGGACGATCCCATGTCGAACTGCTGCACCCCCGACGGAAGCTGCCACACCAACTCGGAGATCAAGACCACCTACAAGGTCGACGGTGTCGGCAGTGCCCACTGCCAGGGCGTTGTCGCCAGGGCGGTGGGTGCCCTGGAGGAGGTCGCCGCGGTCGAGGTCGAGGTCGGTACCGGCCTGGTCACGGTGACGACCGCCGCCGAGCCGGACGAGTCGCTCGACGCGCTGATCGGCAAGACCGTCGACGAGGCCGGATACGACTTCGCCGGCCGCGTGGCCGCCTGATCCACCGACCTCGGCGGGGCCGGCATGCCCGGCCGGCCCCGCCCCCATCCAGATCACGTCCGTGAGCTGCGAGGAGCAGACATGACCACCACCACGCCCGGCGCCGCCGAGGTCGAACTCGCCATCGGCGGCATGACCTGTGCCTCGTGCGCTGCCCGGATCGAGAAGAAGCTCAACCGCATGGACGGGGTCGAGGCCACCGTCAACTACGCCACGGAGAAGGCCAAGGTCACCTTTCGCGAGGACATCACCGTCGGGGACCTGATCGCCACGGTCGAGGCCACCGGCTACACCGCCCGAGAGTTCGAACCCGCGCGCACTGCACCGGAGGTCGGCAGCGGCACCAACTCGGCCGAGGGTGATGAACTGCGGCCGCTACGTCAGCGGTTGACGACAGCCGTGGTCCTCGCCGTGCCCGTGATAGCGATGGCCATGGTCCCGGCACTTCAGTTCGATTACTGGCAGTGGCTTTCACTGACGCTGGCGGCGCCGGTGGTGACGTACGCCGCCTGGCCTTTCCACAAGGCCGCTTGGGCCAACGCCAAACACGGTGCCGCGACCATGGACACGCTTATCTCCGTCGGCACTTCGGTGGCGTTCCTGTGGTCGCTGTGGGCGCTGTTCTTCGGCACCGCCGGCATGCCCGGCATGACTCACCCCTTCGAGCTGACCATCGCCCGCTCTGACGGCGCCGGGAACATCTACCTGGAGGCCGCGGCCGGTGTAACGGCGTTCATCCTCGCCGGCCGGTACTTCGAGGCCCGCTCCAAGCGGAAGGCGGGGGCGGCGCTCAAGGCATTGCTGGAGCTGGGCGCCAAGGAGGTCACTGTCCTGCGCGGCGACCGGGAGGAACTTGTCCCCGTCGGCGAGTTGAGGGTCGGCGACCGGTTCCTCGTGCGGCCCGGCGAGAAGATCGCCACCGACGGTGTGGTCGTGGAGGGCTCGTCCGCCGTGGACGCCTCCATGCTCACCGGCGAGTCCGTACCGGTCGAGGTCGGCGCCGGCGACGCGGTCACCGGGGCCACACTGAACGCCGGCGGACGCCTGGTGGTGGAGGCCACGCGGGTCGGCGCCGACACCCAGCTCGCCCGGATGGCCAAGCTGGTGGAGGACGCCCAGAACGGCAAGGCCGCCGCCCAGCGGCTCGCGGACCGGATCTCCGGCGTCTTCGTGCCCGTCGTGATCGCGCTCGCCCTCGGCACCCTGGGCTTCTGGCTCGGCAACGGCGCCGGCCTCACCGCCGCCTTCACCGCGGCGGTCGCCGTCCTGATCATTGCCTGCCCCTGTGCCCTCGGACTGGCCACCCCGACCGCGCTGATGGTCGGCACCGGACGCGGCGCCCAACTCGGCATCCTCATCAAGGGTCCTGAGGTACTGGAGACCACCCGCAAGGTGGACACTATCGTCCTGGACAAGACCGGCACCGTCACCACCGGCAAGATGACCCTGCTCGCCGTGCACACCGCCGACGGCACCGACGAGGACGAGGTCCTGCGCCTCGCGGGAGCCCTGGAGCACTCCTCCGAGCACCCCATCGCCCAGGCCGTCGCTTCCGGCGCCGCCTCACGTGTCGGCACGCTGCCCGCCCCGGAGGACTTCGCGAACATCGCCGGGCTCGGCGTCCAGGGCATCGTGGAGGGCCACGCGGTCCTCGTCGGCCGCGAGAAGTTGCTGGCCGAGTGGGCGATGGGCCTCTCGGTGGAGTTGGAGCGCGCCAAGGCCGGGGCCGAGGATGCCGGTCGCACGGCGATCGCGGTCGCCTGGGACGGCGAGGCTCGCGCGGTCCTTGAGGTCGCCGATGCGATCAAGGCGACCAGCCCGGAGGCGATCAAGCGGCTGCGCGCCCTGGGCCTGACACCCATCCTGCTGACCGGCGACAACAAGGCGGTCGCCGAAGCCGTCGCCGCGGAGGTCGGCATTGCTCCCGAGCACGTGATCGCCGAGGTCATGCCGCAGGACAAGGTCGACGTCGTCAAGCGCCTGCAGAGCGAAGGCCGGTCGGTCGCCATGGTCGGCGACGGCGTCAACGACGCGGCTGCGCTGGCTCAGGCGGACCTGGGGCTGGCGATGGGAACGGGTACGGACGCCGCGATCGAGGCGGGCGACCTGACGCTGGTGCGGGGTGACTTGAGGGTGGCGGCGGACGCCATCCGCCTTTCCCGCAAGACGCTGGGCACCATCAGGTCGAACCTGTTCTGGGCGTTCGCCTACAACGTCGCCGCTCTGCCGCTCGCGGCCGCCGGCCTGCTCAACCCGATGATCGCGGGCGCGGCGATGGCCTTCTCCTCGGTCTTCGTGGTCGGCAACAGCCTGCGCCTGCGGGGCTTTCAGCCCGCCGACCGCTGAACCGCCACCGACGGAGTGAGGGAGACCACCGTGGTTGGATACGCAGGCAAGAAGGAAGACATCGTCCGACGGCTGCGCCGGATCGAGGGCCAGGTGCGAGGGCTTCAGCGCATGGTCGAGGAGGACGCCTACTGCATCAGCGTCCTCACCCAGGTCGCCGCCGCAAACGCCGCGCTCCAGTCCTGCGCTCTGGCCCTCCTCGAGGAACACCTCAACGGCTGCGTCACAGAGGCGATCGTGGAGGGCGGCGAGCAAGCCCAGGCAAAGGTCAGCGAGGCGTCCCAGGCCATCGCCCGGCTCGTACGGGCCTGACCACCGAAGGTCCGGGCGCCGGCGGATCAACCGCCGGCGCCCGGACTATTGCCGTAGCCACCGCCGCACGCGCTGCCGAAAGCGAGCGGCGAGGGACCGGCGCCTTGGTTCGGAATGTCCTTGGCCGGACTGGCCGGTGCCGGTGCGTGCAGCTTCGATCTGTCTGGGCGTCCACCGTTCGGCCCACTGGGCGGTGTTACCGCGGATCCAGTAGTGGGATTGGCAGGGGCAGCTCCAGTTCCCGATGGAGGGGCTGAGGCTGATGGATGCGCCGTCGAACGTGAGGCTCCAGTCGGTCGGGCTGAGCGGCGTGACGACCTTGTTGCCGCACCCGCAGCAGCACAGGTGGACCACCGTCGTGAAGGGCGGGGACACGTAGAGGACGCCGGGTTCGAGCTGTTCGGGGACGTAGTGGACGAACTCGTGGGTGAGCCGTACCGCTCTCACGGGGTGTCCTCGTTGGTCAGGACGTTGCCATCGATCTGGTACACACTGTGGAACTCCTGCTCAAGGTCCAGGTAGAACCCGCACAGCTTCTTCCACCTGATGACAGCCAGCGTTGCGTTGAGCGCGTTGAGATCGACGATCTGGATGTTGCGCTGGTAGTCGTTAGGGCCGACACCGTCTGCCACGGGGATGCGCTGGTGGTCGTGCACGTGCTGACGCCTGGTCGAGGTGCTGGTGGTGACCCTTACCAGGCCGGACAGTTGTCCGTCGGTCTCGTATACGCCCATCCCCACGTCGATGAACGCCACCTGGTGCCCCTCAAGTCCCTCGACGATCCGGCGTCGAGCGGTGTTGTCGTCCAGGGACAAGAAGACGAAATCCGCTGTGCCCAGCGTGTCGATGTTGGCCTCGTCCACGTATAGGGGGTGGGCGATGACGCCGGGGTGCATCCGGCTGTAGACCGCAGCGAAGTGCTCCGCCTTGTTCGGGGTCGCCTCAAGTTCTTCGCGTGAGACCGCGCCAGGCGAGCGGAAGGCGTTGTGCTGCAGGAACTTGTCACCGTCGTAGAGATGGATCTCCGCCACGGGAGTCTTCGCGACGAGGTCGAGGATGTAGCTTCCGGTTCCTCCCAGCCCCACGATGGCAACACGCAGGCCCTGAAGGCGGCGTGAGACGGTTGCGATGCCGGCCCTGCTGGAGGCGGTGTCCGCGTACCGGAAGACCGGATCCTCGGCAGGGTCGTCAAGTGAGAGTCTCGTATCGCCCTTGACCGACCTGTGCTTCAATGAATGAAATGAAACCGCAGAAACGCGAGACGCTGCTCACTTACCCCGTGAAAGAGCACGGCACGTTTCTCGCCACCAGGGTTAAGGGTGCCGATGCTCGCCGAGCTCTGGAAGAGCAACTGACGGCCGGAGCTCCCGTCGCCCTGCTGACCATCGACTTCGGCGGCGTGGAAGCGATGACCAACAGCTTCGTGGACGAGTTCCTCGGCAAGTTCTATCTCCTGCTGGCTGCCGGAGACGTCAGCGCAGACGGCGTCCGGCTGGTCGGCCTGGACGAGGAGACCCGCGAGGGAGTCACTGTCTGCCTGGAGCGACGTAAGCAGGTCGCTGTCGACGGCGACACCCACGAGCTGCTGGGTGACGCATCGATTCTCGCCGGCACTTACGAAGAAGCACGTCGGCTGGGTGACTTCCGGGCCGCCGAGCTGGCTGAGGCACTCGGCATCTCCTTGCCCAATGCCAACAACCGACTCAGGCGCCTGGTCGAAGCCGGAGCCTTGTACCGGGAGCGTTCTGCCGGACCCCAGAGGGGCGGGAAGGAGTTCACCTACCGTCTGGCCGCGGCCGGAGGCGGACGAGGGGCCATGTAGTCCCGGGCGCCCTTTCGAGTGGTTCTGCGCTGGTGCGCCGCGTGGAACCGCGTCACCAGCTGCGCCGCTTGGGGACAGAGCCATCCGCTGCCCGGTCTGGGACCGTGCAGCGGATGGCTCCTGGTGATCTCTCGGCGCTGTGCCGCAGTCCGCGGACCGGCTGGGCAGCTATGCGCGGACCCTCTCGCCCTGCCCGACCGGGTCAGCATCGGATCCGTTGGCAGTCTTCTCGCCCCGCATCACCAGCAGGGTGATCAGGCCGCCCACCGCGGCGATCGCGGCTGCCCAGACGAACGCGGCGCTGAAGCCGTCCGTCAGTGCGGGCAGGTTGCCCAGCTGGCCGGCGCCCTGCGAGGTGGCCACCGCGGTCAGGGCCGCGAGGCCCAGGGCCGACCCCACCTGGTAGGTGGTGTTGACGATGCCGGACGCCAGGCCCGCCTGCTCCTGCGGAGCGCCCGACATCGCGGCCAGCATTGCCGGGATGTAGGCCAGCGACATGCCGAGCGCCGCGACCAGTGACGCGGGCAGGACGTCGACGGCGAAGGTGCCGGTCGGCTCCACGGCGGACAGCCACAGCAGCCCGGCCGCGAGGACCAGCAGACCACCGCCGATCAGCGGCTTGGCCCCGAACTTCGCCAGCAGCTTCGCCGTGATCGCGGTCATGAAGATCATCAGCAGGCCGGTCATCGGCAGCAGCGCGGCACCGGAGGCGAAGGCCCCGTAACCGAGCACCTGCTGCAGGTACAGGTTCAGGAAGTACCACATCGGGATCCACGCTGCGCCCAGCAGGGCCATCGCGAGGTTCGCCGAACCCAGCCGTGGCACACGCCAGATGCCGAGCGGCATCAGCGGCTCGCGCACCGACTTCTGGATAACGAAGAAGAGCACGAGCAGCGCGGCGGCGCCGGCCAGCTGCAGCACGGTGCCGGTCGACGTCCAGCCCTTCTCCGGAGCACGGACGACGGCGAAGACAGCAAGCGCTAGGGCCTGTTGCGAAAGTGCTGGTCACAGCCACTCGTTGAGGACTGCGACCAG
>NZ_JBEZBT010000048.1:0-67639 GCF_040647235.1 Streptomyces sp. NPDC042638 | reverse complement strand
GTCGGGGATGGTGACGCTGCCGGTTCCGTCGTGATGCCCGGCCACCGGGTCCTGCCGCCGTCATGACGGCGGGGCCCTACCAGTGATACGCGGACGGGATCCGCATGCCTCGACGGGCAAGCGACCGGACCTCAACGGACCGGGCGAAGGTCTCTCAAAGGCAAAGGGGCAAAGGGGGAAAAGGAAAAAGGGCGAAGAATTGAGGACGGGCGCGGCGGGACGGGCGTGGGTGAAAGGAACCCGCGCACATCCCGCCCCCCTACCCGGTCCCGCTTACGTTCCCGACCCCGTTCCCGGATTCAACCGCAGCCGTTGCCCTGTCGTCCTGCCGTAGGAGACTGAAAGCAGGCAGTCACGTCCTTGCCGCGGGGACACCGGTAGGCCTGCCAGTCATCGGCAAGAGCGGCAACCAGCTGCAGCCCGCGCCCTCCTGGAGTTCCGGCGCCCGGGTACCGCTGTTCGGGCAACCGGGGTGAGTCGTCGTGCACGGTCACGTGCAGGCATTCCTGGTCCCAGGTCAGGAGCAGTTGTGCCGTACTGCGGGCGTGGATGTGGGCGTTGGTGACCAGTTCGGACACGGCCAGCACGACCGAGTCCACCAGATCCGGTGCTGTGCGCGTCCAGCCCAGCGTCGCCAGGTGCGCACGCGTCCAGTCTCTGGCCGCCTTCACCCCACTGCTCACGGGCAGCGAGCGTGCCCATCCCACAGCCCTCAGCGATGAGTCCTTCGCCACTGTCTCTCCTTGAGCCGAGCCACATGAGTGCGTGTTCCGTCTGCCCGGAAAAGGCAGTTCCAACGGGCGCAAGTGCGCACACCACGACGAAACCGGCGGCCGTCCGTGCCCGGTCGGCCCCGGCGCACCCGCCCCGCGCGCCCGCGTGCGATACGAACGTGCGGACGGTGGCGCATGACGCTGAGCAGTACGAGGAGCTGGACACGGTGGAGCGCTGCACCAACAGGATCCGGGCATGGCGGGGTCTGGCCACCGCGCCACGACAAGACGCCCGCGAGCCACACGGCGGAACTCCGGCTACGCGGATCCGTCATCTGGATGCGCAGCCTCACCCGGGGGCCGCGGTCGCGGCGCCCGGCCGGCAAGCCGGACGCCGTAACCGCTCAGGTCAGACCAGCGAGGTGACCGCCCGGCCGAAGTGCCGGGCGAAGAACCGGACCGCGCTGTCCGCCTCGAACCGGGGCAGCTCCTTGTGCCTGCCCGAGTTCACGTGCAACGACTTCTCCTTCGAGGCGAAGGCGTCGAACAGCGCGAGACCCTCCTCGCGCGAGATGTGCTCGTCGTCCCACTGCAGGTCGAACTCGATCGGGATGGTGATCTGCTTCGCTTTCTCGGCCAGGACATCGGGCCAGTGCTGGCCGAAGACCGCGGCGGAGATCCTGGGCTCGACCGCCACGAACGGGATGCCGATCGCGGTGCCCATGTTGATGCCCCAGAAGCCGACCGGCCCGTCGGCGCCGATCTCCGGGAGCTCCTGGAGGGCGTCCAGCAGCGCTCGGTACTCGGGCACGGCCAGCTCCGCCAGGTGGTCGTTGTAGCGCACGACGATCGGGCCTTCCGGCTCGCCCGCCGCCCGTGCCGCGAACAGGGCGGCGATCTCCGACTCGTCGTGCGCCGTGCGCGGCCGGTCGCCGTGACCGGGCGCGTCGAGGACGGCGACGTGGAAGCCGCAGCCGGCCACGAGGAGCCGTGCGCGGCCGGACATCGCCGGGTGCTTCTTGTGGTTGCCGCCACCGTGGGCCATCAGGACCAGGGGCGCGCGGTCGGCCGCGTCGGCGGCCGGCGACCAGAGGACACCGGGGACACCGCCCACGGTGAAGTCGCGCTCACGTATGCCGTTCGACGAAGACTCGGCGGTGAACTGCAGGAACTGCATGGGATGTTGCCTTTCGGGAGTGCCTTGCTGTCGAGGCGCTCCTGGCGACACCTACGTCAATCGCCCAACCGTGACGCGAGGGGGAGCACCCACATGGATACAGCGTTCATGGGTCTCACCTCCTCGGGCGGCTTCACGGTCGAGTGAAAGCTAACAGCCCGATGATCACCCCTCAACCCTTTTCCCGCCACGTCATCACGACTCCGGACAGACCCTAGTGCGGCAGGCGCAGTCCCGCGATGAGGAGTTCGACCAGTCGGCGTGCGTCGTAGTGGGGATTGCTCTCCATGCCTATGCAGAGGTTCCCGACGCCGTGCAGGAGTTCGAGGGCATCCATGCCGGGGCGGATCTCGCCGGCTGCGGCCGAGGCCTCGAGCAGCTGGGCGCACACGGGCAGCAGCCGGTCGAGGAAGCGGGCGTGCAGCGTCTCGAAGCCGGCGTTGTCGGAGCGCAGCGCGGCGGCGAGTCCGTGTTTGGTGACGAGGAAGTCGACGAAGAGGTTGATCCATTCCCGCAGAGCGGCGTGAGGGGACGCGCTGGCGGCCAGCAGGGCTGGACCGGCCTCGGCGCAGGCCTCGATCTGGTGGTGGTAGACGGCGACGATGAGGTCCGCCCGGGTGGGGAAGTGGCGGTAGATCGTGCCCATCCCGACGCCCGCCCTGGCCGCGATGTCCCGTACCGGCGCTTCCACGCCCGAGGTGACGAAGACCGCGGCGGCCGCGTCCAGCAGCGTCTGCCGGTTGCGCCGGGCGTCCTTGCGTCTGGGTTCCGCCGCACTCGTCTTGTTCTTGTCGCTTTCGTTCACCGCGATGCTCCTACTGTGGATATTGCAAACCGGAACACTGCTCCGTATTGTGAGCGGAGCAAGGTTCCGTTTCGCCCATGATGGCAGAGCGGCCCGGTCCATGGCGCCACCGCCCACCGGGCCCGCCCACCGAACCAGAAGCACGACGACACTGAACGGAAGGCACTTTCCATGTCCGACTCGACCACTGCGAACGCGCCCGCCACGGTGATATCCGTGAGGCCGGTCGTCCTGTCCGCCCCGGGCCGCGGTGAGGACCTCCAGGTCCGCATATCCGCCCCCGCGACCGGCGGCGATCTGCCCGTCATCGTGTTCTCGCACGGATTCAGCCTCTCCATGAACGACTACGCCCCACTGGCGGACTTCTGGGCCGCTCAGGGCTTCGTGGTCGTGCAGCCCACCCACCTCGACTCCAAGACGCTCGGCCTGCCCGCCGACGACCCACGTACGCCACGGATCTGGCGCATCCGCGTGGAGGACCTCACGCGCGTGCTCGACAGCCTCGACGTTCTGGAAGCTTCCGTGCCGGGCCTCAGCGGGCGCCTCGACCGCAGCCGCATCGCTGTGGCCGGCCATTCCTATGGCGCCCAGACGGCGAGCACGCTGCTGGGCGCGCGCGTCCTCGACTCCGACGGCGTTCCCGGCGAGGACATGTCCGACCCTCGCGTCAAGGCGGGTGTCCTGCTCGCCCTGACCGGCCTGGGTGACTCTCTGACCCCCTTCGCCGAGGAGAACTTCCCCTTCATGAAGCCGTCCTTCGACAAGATGACCACGCCCGCCCTCATCGTCGCCGGGGACAACGACCAGTCCTTCCTGTCCACTCGCGGACCGGACTGGTTCATCGACCCCTTCATCTACAGCCCTGGAGACAAGAGTCTGCTCACCCTGGCCGAGGCGGAACATTCGCTCGGCGGCATCTCCGGCTACGAGGTCGCGGCGACGACGGACGAGAGTCCCGCGCGCGTGGCGCTGATCCAGCGGCTCACGTCGGCTTTCCTGCGCAGCGCCCTCAACCCCGGTGACACGGCATGGAAGGTGGCGGCCGCCGCGCTGGAGGAAGACCCCAGCCCGCTGGGCAGGCTGCGGAGCAAATAAGCGAGCCCCACGTGGCGCCGCCTGCCCCGGTTCGGTCACTATGGTGAAGGGTCATTCCAGGGACGCGAGTTGGCGGGCCATGCCGTCCAGCCGCTCCGCCCGTGTGCGCATGAGGACGCCGGTGGGTCGGGTCCGGCCAGGGCCGAGGTCACGTGGACGACGGGGTCGAAGCCGTCGGGGGCGGTGAAGCGGTGGGTCCGAGGGGTGACGGAGGCGACGCGGTCGATGCGGAAGGTCCGCAGACTGTCGCGGAGGTGGTCGTGGCCGACGACGTACCAACGGCCGGTGTGGAAGACCACGCCGTAGGGGCCGCCCGCCGGTCGGCACCCGCGGCCACGGGAGCGGCGGCTTCGAGAGGCCAATTCGGCTTCGCAGTCGCAATTCCGCACGGGACAGCGGGCCTCCGGCGCGCCGGCACACTATGGTGGACCGCGGCCAGCGTGCTGCGGCCGGGGGCACGGCCCGCGCGTAGTGGCTACGGCTACTCGGCGGCCGAGGTGCCGGACGGCGACTCCTGGAAGACGACCCGGCCCTTGATGCGCACGGAACCGCTCAGGCCTTCGGGCAGGTCCGCGTCGATGGTGCCGTCCGTCCTCTGACCCGCGCCCAACTGCTCCCAGGTGCACCTGACGACGGCCCTGGCCTCATCGGTGGTGCACGGTCCGGTGACGTGGGTGATCGGGACCTGCGGGGTGACGGTGTGGGTCAGGACGACCTTGTGGGCGGCCCCGATGCCGCTGTTGACGACCGTCCAGTGCCAGGTGACGTGGTCGCCGGCTTCACTGATCTCGGGCGGGTCGTACTGGAACCGGACGTCCGCGGGGGCACGGACGGACGGCGCGGCCTGAGCCGCGGCGAAGGAGGCAAGCAGGGCCATGGCGGTTGCCACGACGATGGTGGCGCCGCACAGACGCTTCATATTCATGATCCTTCCAACTCCGTGCCACGACCCTGGTTACGCCCTGGGTCGTGGTTCAGCGCGCTGAGTTGCTCTCCGGAGTCGAGGCCTCACCCCGCCGCGGCTCGCCGCGCCTGCCCGACGCGCTCGATGGCTTGCTGTCCCCCTGTCCGCGCCCCCTCGACAGGGGACGGCCGACAGAGGCTCAGACCCTCCAGGAACGCAGCGCGTCGGCGACGGCGTAGACGCTCAGACGGGCGTCCCGAACCTTTCTGACGAGATCAGACAGAGCGCCGTACGGAGGATCGATACCTTCATCTGACTGATCCATGTACTGAGCGGCAATGAAAGCGGCGAAAAGGCTGTTGCGGTGCGGAAGCGGCTCGAGGCGCGCGATCGTGTGCAGAAGCGCAGCCGCGCGCCAGGCGGCGTCTGGATCGGACGTCTCAAGCGTCGGCAGCTTGGTCTTGTGCCGGGCGACCGCCGCCACCAGAGCCGAGTAGTCGGTCACTGTCACGTCTTCGTACCCGAGGGCGGCCTCCTGGACGTCGAGCAGCCAGGAGACGTCGATGTGCAGAACCATCAGGCGGCAGCAGCCCCGTCGTCGCGACGCCGGGAGGGTGGGACCTCCTCGGGGAACGCCGTGTCGAACTCGCCGCGCAGCCTGTCGGCCCAGGCGGTGGAGCCGGCGACGAACCGCTTGCGGTGCATCTCGCGTACACCCAGATCGTGCAGGTACTGCTTCAGACTCTTGCCTTCCGCTGCTGCGGCGGCACGGACGCCTTCCATTTCCTCGTCGGAGAAGGACACGTTCAGTGAGGGCATGAGGCCGATGGTACCTAGTTGGTGCCTAGCCCGCCAGGCCGCGCATTCCTCAGGTCCCGCTCCGATTCTCCCGGATCAGCCACGGTCCCACTGGACGATGTCTGCCCAGCCGGTTCCGTGCCGGCGGCGCATGGGCGGTGGCTGCTCGGCAGCGGGGTGACCGAGGCAGACGATCAGCTCGGGGCGGACCGGGTCGGGGAGACCGAGCAGGGTGGCGACGGCCGCCCCGCTGAACGAGGTGACCGGTCCGGACGCCAAGCCGATGCCGTGCGCGGCAAGCAGCATGGTGGCGGCGGCGGTGCCCACGTCGATGTAGGGGCCCGGGTTGGTCGTGGCGAAGCCGTAGCCTCTGACCTGCGCCCAGTCGATGCAGACCACGACCGCTGCCGTGGGCTGCTGCAGCATTCCCGGCGAGACCATGCGCAGCGCGCGCAGGAGCGCGGGCCGGGTGACGGCGACGTACCGGTGCAGGCGGCGGTTTCCGGCGTGCGGCGCGTAGCGGGCGCTGTCGAGTACGGTCTCCAAGTCCGCCCGCGTGACCGGGGCCGAGGTCAGGGCGCGGACCACTCGGCGAGTGCGGATCGCCCGGAGGACGGCATCGTCCGCGCCGCCGTTCACGGGGGGCCGTCCAGTTTCAGGCGGGTGACCAGGTGGGTGGCCAGCGCCCGGCACAGGACATCCACCCGCTGGGCGTAGCCGTTCGGGTCGCCGGCCTGGACGGTCGTCTCGCCGACCTGCTTCCGGATGTCCTCCAGCAGCGGCCGCAGCCCGGCGCCCGCCTGCGGCCCGATCATCTCCGCCAGCCGGCCCGCCGCGGTGAGCAGCCGCATCGGTGCGTACTCCGCGGCCTCGTCCAGCTGCGTCCGTGCGGCCGTCACCAGGTAGGCGAGGAGTTCGACCGCGTCCTCCTCGGCGAGCACGAAGGCCGTCGGCACGGGTGACTCCGGAGGCGGCGCGGTCATGGTCCTCAGGATTCCACCGGGGCACCGGCACCGCCTCTCGGGTGCGCGATGAGCCCAGTGGCGTCGGTTGCGACATGATCACGCTTTTTGGTCACCGGAGGTCACCGGAGGTCACCGCAGGTTCAGCGGTGGTGCATGCAGGGTTCGGAACGGTGTCGTCAGCAACCGGCCGGAAAGCGGACACACCATGTCACGGCGTCTCCCTGTGGCACTGGAGGAGTGCTGTCGTGGCCGGCGGAGACTGTGCGGGCTGACGGCGAAGCCTCGGGCGCCGGCTGGCCGGTGCGGCGAGAGTGCGTGCATGGCGTCGCGAGGCAGACGGGAACTGTCAGACAGGCCCTAGGAGTCGGACACCTTGGTGACCGGCGGTTCGGGGGTGCCCGCCCGCTGGAAGGTGCCGTACAGCAGCCAGAGCCCGGGGACGAGCAGGACGGCACCGCAGGCCAGGGCGATCAGGCATGCGGACAGAACGGCAGGTCGGGAGGCGGCCTGGTCCACGGTGAGGGTGCCGACCAGCATGGCCGGGTACTGGGCAGCGCCCCAGGCCCACAGGATCGCCGCGACGGCGAGTGCGGCCGCCGCCCGGGCCGCCACGTAGCGCCCCTTCACCAGCAGCCACAGCCCGATGACACCGCCGACCGCGCTGACCACCACGAGCGGCAGTGCGCGATGGGTCAGCCCGTGGAACAGCTCCGGGGCGTCGGCGCGCAGCACCGCGGTCCCCGCCAGAGCGACGGCACCGCTGGCGAGCCCGCTGACCATGGCCCGCCGCACGAACGTCCGGGCCAGTGCGGCCTCGCCCGCACGGTCCGCGTCGGCGCAGAGGTAGACGGCCGCGAGGTGGGCACAGGTGAGGACGGCCAGTACGCCGCCGAGTACGGAGGTGGGGTTGAGCCAACTGGTGATCACGTTTCCTGCCGCGAGTCCGGGCGGCACCCGTCCCGAGGCGACCCCACCCGCGACGGCGCCCATGAAGAAGGGCGTGACCAGCGAGGAGACCGCGAAGCACGCGCCGAACAGCCGCTGCTGCCACAGCTCGGTGCTGGCCTTGCGGAAGGCGAAGGCGGCACCCCGCGCGATGATGCCCAGGGCCGCCAGGGTCAGCGGCAGGTAGAGGGTGGACATCACTGCCGCGAAGACAGGGGAGAAACCGGACCACAGCAGGACCACCACGAAGATGAGCCAGACGTGGTTCGCCTCCCAGATCGGCCCGATGCTGTGCTCGATGAGCCGGCGCTGCTCACGGCCACGGGCGGAGCCCCCGGCGAGCAGGTCCCACACACCGGCGCCGAAGTCGGCGCCGCCGAACAGGGCGTAACAGGTCAGCCCGACCCACATGACGGCGAGGGCGGTGTCGGCGAGCACGTGACCTCCAACGGGGCGGCACTTCGGGGCGGCGGGCGGCGGGCGGCGGGCGGTGGGGCCGGGCATGGCCTCGGCCCTCGTCACACGACGGGGCGGCCCTGGTCACACGACGGGGTAGTTCCGCACGTCCGCCTCCTGTGGAGCGACCGGTACGGGCGTGCCGCGGGCAAGGCGCCGTAGGACGTACACCGTCGCGACGGTCATGGCGGCGTACACCACCAGCACCAGCCACAGGCCCGCCATCAGCCCGGGCGCCGGGTTGACGGCGTCCCGCACGCTCATCACCCCCCACACGATCCACGGCTGCCGACCCAGCTCGGTGACGGTCCAGCCGCTTTCCAGCGCCACCACGGACGCCGGGCCGGAGAGCGCGACCAGGGCCAGCAGCAGCCGGCTGCCGCGCCGGTCGAGCAGTTCGCCGCCCGAACGCCGGGTGCGCCACCACGCCAGCAGAAGCCACAGACCGAGCGCCAGCAGGAAGAACCCGATGGCGACCATCAGGTCGAACGCCCAGTGCACACCGGTGACCGCGGGCCAGTGGTTCCGCGGCACCTGGTCCAGTCCCTGGACCACCGTGTCGGCCCGGTATCCGATGAGCAGGGACAGCCCGCTGGGAATCTCCAGCCCGTACTTCAGCCGCTCGTCCACGGCGATCCCGCCGAGGGTGAGGGGAATGTGGGAGCCGGTACGGTACACGCCCTCCATCGCGGCCAGCTTGGTCGGCTGGTACTCGGACAGGAAACGGGCGGCCCAGTCACCCACCACGATCTGGAAGGGGGCCACCACCGCCCCGACGGTGAACGGGAGAGCGAACCCGGCCTTGTGATACACGTCCCGGCGCCCCCGGAGCAGGGCGACCGCGTAGACGGCGGCCGTCAGGAACGACGCCACCATGAACGCGGCGAGGATCATGTGCACTGTCTGGGGCGGGCTCGCCGGATTGAGCATCGCCGCCCAGGGGTCCACCTCCACCACCTTGCCGTCGCGCAGGGTGAACCCGCGGGGCTGGTTCATCCAGGCGTTCGCGCAGACCACGAAGAACGCCGAGGCGGTGCCGGCGATCACGATGGGGATCCCGCTGAGCAGGTGTCTGCGCGGCGGCAGCCGGTCCCAGGCGTACAGATAGATACCGAGGAAGATCGCCTCGATGAAGAACGCGATGCCCTCCAACGCGAAGGGCAGCCCGATGACCTGACCGAACCGACCCATCAGACCGGGCCACAGCAGGCCCATCTCGAAGCTGAGGATGGTGCCGGACACGGCGCCCACCGCGAACAGCACCCCCATGGCGCGGGCCCAGCGCCGGGCCAGCAGCTTCAGCGCCGGATCGTCCCGGCGGATACCGAGCCATTCCGCCAGCAGGGTGAGCGCGGGCAGTCCGACCCCGAGGCACGCGACGATGATGTGCCAGGCCAGGGAGAACCCCATCTGCGCCCGTGCGGCCGACAGATCGCCCTCCGTCGCGGCCCTCGCGAGGATCAGCACGGGCCAGGGGGCGGAGGCAACAGCGATGTCATACACGAAGTGTCCGTACCCCTGCCCTCTACGGTGAATCGACCGGAAGGTCATCTAATCACCACATTAGACAGCAATTCCTCCCATTCATTATGACCTTCGGGGGTTGTCGTCACATGTCACGCCCACATCAGCAGGACGGCGAGGACGGCGGCTGCCGACCGGCTCGCGGAGGACGTCGTCGGGTACACGGCCCGACGCGCGAACTGGTAGGTGGTGCTGTGGAAAGGCCGGCCACAGCACCACCCGGAACGGCAGCGGCACCGGGTATGCCATCGACGTCCGGCCGGTGGGGTCCAGGCCCGCCCCGTCCGCGGACGGGCCGACCCGAGAAGGATGTCGACGCCCGCGTCGGGGGCGGTCGGCCCGGGTCCCGCCAGGACGGCGTACGACGTCGCCGGCCTTCAGGATCGCGGCGGACAGTCCGCCCGTGGCCGCCAGTGCGGAGCACAGGTCGGGGCCAGGCATGGCGAGAACGATCATGAAGATGATCACGAGGACGATCATGTCGTGACCCCCGCTCCACGGGCGGCCCGGTCCGCCGGCGCGGACGGCAGGCTGTGCGCTGCTCGCCGGGCGGGTCCGCGCCATGAACCCGGCACTTCACCGCGATGGCGACTGCGCCCGCAGGAGTTTGGGGATCCTGCACTCCCAGAAAGGCGGCAGGACAAGCCGACGGCGGTCACCCCTCTACGGGATGACCGTCCACCTCGGCGCCGGCGGCCTGCCGGTCGTGCTTGAGACGGGTGAGGAAGAAGTCCCGGACGTCCTCGGCGAGCAGCTCCGGCACCTCCATCGCGGCGAAGTGGCCGCCGCGCTCGAACTCCGACCAGTGCCTGATGTCGTAAAGCCGCTCGGCCAGCGGTCGCACCGACTGCGTGATGTCGTGTGCGAACACCGCCACGCCCATCGGCACCGGGCACGGCTCGGTCCGCCGCGGCGCGTCGCGGTGTATCCGCGCCGACGAGGCGGCGGTGGCGGTCAGCCAGTACAGCGAGATGTCGGTGAGCATCCGCTCGTCGCTGATCGTCGAGCGAGGGTCGGTCCACTGTGCGAACCGCTCGGCGATCCAGGCCAGTTGGCCGACCGGGGAGTCGGTCAGCGCGTAGCCGATGGTCTGCGGGGTGGTGGCCTGCAGGGCCTGGTACGGCGGACGATGCGCCATCAACTGGCGGACCTTGTCCAGTCGGGCCTCGTCCGATTCGGACAGTTCGACGCCGGCATCCGGGTCCGGCCGGGTCGGCAGGTAATTGACGTGGACCCCGACGACCTGTTCGGGGGCCACCGCGCCGAGCGCCATGGAGATGCCCGCGCCGAAGTCGCCGCCCTGTGCGCCGTAGCGTTCGTAGCCGAGACGGCGCATCAGTTCCGCCCAGGCCCGCGCGACGTGGACGACGTCCCAGCCGCGCTGGTGGGTCGGCCCCGAGAAGCCGTAACCCGGGATGGACGGAATCACCAGGTGGAAGTCGCGCGACAGCGGCTCGATCACGTCGAGGAACTCCAGGAACGAACCGGGCCAGCCGTGGGAGAGGATCAGCGCGAGCGCGTCCGGTTTCGCGGACCGGACGTGGACGAAGTGGATGTTCTGGCCGTCGATCTCGGTGGTGAAGTGCGGAAGCTCGTTGAGCTCGGCCTCGTGCGTACGCCAGTCGTATGTGGTGCGCCAGTACTCGGCAAGCTCCTTCAGCCGCGCGAGCGGGAAGCCGTAGTCCCACCCGGCGTCGGCGACCTCGTTGGGCCAACGGGTGCGGGAGAGGCGGTCGGTCAGGTCGTCGAGGTCGGCCTGGGGGACGTCGATGCGGAACGGCTTGATCACGGTCTTCACTCCAGGGAAGATTCGTTCGGAACCCAAACGTTCGTGGCACTAACGAAGGTAGACTGTTAGTGAAACTAACGCAAGAGGTGGAGGAACCCCCTATGAGCCCGAGCCCCGAGCCCACCCCGGCACGGCTGCGCGCCATCCCCAGCCGCCTGCTCGCCGGGGCCGCGGTCGTCGCCGACCGGCTCGTCAGTGAGCGCCTGGCCGCCGAGGACGCACACAAGTGGCACTTCGCCGTACTGGTCGCGCTCGCCGAGGGCGGCGCCGCCAGCCAGGCCGAACTCAGCCGCCGCACCGGCATCTACCGCAGTGACATGGTCGCCGTGCTCAATGAGCTTGCCGACGCCGAATACATCCGCCGCGAGCCCGACCCCGCCGACCGCCGCCGCAACGTCATCACCCTCACCCGCGCCGGTGGCCGCCGCCTCGAGCGCCTCGACATGCTCATCGCCGACGCCCAGCGTGAACTCCTCGTCCCCCTCACCCCCGGCCAGCAGGACGAACTCACCCACCTCCTCACCCTCCTGACCGAGCACCACCGCCCCCCGCACCCGCACCCGCGCACGCGCGATCCGCAGTAGCCAAGCCATCCGTGCCCTTCCGCAGCCGAGCCGGCAGGCGCCGTGAAGGCGGGCTCTGTGTATTGGACGGCATGGTTCGAGGGGCCGATCTGGCTTTCCTGGCTTGCTGGGCGAGTCGGTGTTCGTCCGCCTCGCGGATGAGTTCGTGGGAGCGGACCTGGTGCGACTCGAAGTGCATGCCACTCGCTCCTACTGCTGGAGCTCCATGACGTCGGCGACCACGCAGCTGACGTTGTCGGGGCCGCCAGAGCCGTTGGCGAGGGCGATGAGTTCGCGGACCGCCTGCTCGGGCTCACTGATGTCGGAGAGCACTCGGAGGATTCCTTCGGCCGGCACGACGGTGGACAGGCCGTCCGAGCAGAGCAGGTAGCGGTCTCCGCGCTGGGCGTCGTGCAGGCGCATGTCGGGTGTGGAGTCGGCTCCTTGGCCCAGGGCACGTATCAGCAGGGACCGCTGAGGGTGGGAAGCGGCTTCTTCGGGGCTGAGGCGCCCTTCGTCGACCATTGACTGCACCATGGTGTGGTCGTGAGTGATCTGGAACAGCTCTCCGTCTCGCAGGAGGTAGACGCGGGAGTCGCCGATGTGGACCAGGGCCAGCTGCGAGCCGGTCCAGAGCATCGCGGTGAGTGTGGTGCCGGCGTTCTCGGAGGAAGGGCCGAGTCCGGAGATGCCGTGCACGGCCTGCTTGGCCCGGTCGATTGCGTCTTCGAGGACGTTGAGGAGGTTGCCCGCCGGGATGCTGTCGGTTTCGAGGCTCTTGAGCGCGTCGACGGCGGCGGCGCTTGCGGGGGCACCTCCGCTGCCGAAGCCGTCGGCGACGGCGAGCAGGCGGGACCCTGCGTAGGCGGTGTCCTGGTTGCTCTCGCGGACAAGGCCGGTGTCGGAAAGGGCGGCGTAACGGATGCCCAGCGGCTTGGCGGTCGGGGACATGGCAGGGTCCTTCCAGGAGAGGTGCTCGATGAGGAAGGTGGCCAAGTCCCGCCGTGCGGCGGTGTCGGCTTCGACCTGGGCCCAGAACGCGCGGATCTCTTCGGCTGCCGGACCTGCCTCCAGCGTGCAGACCTGTTGGATGCGGGCGAGAGGCATCCCCAGCCGTCGGAGCCAGGCAACCAGCCGGGCCTGATCCAGTTGCTCCGGTGCGTAGAGGCGGTAGCCGGTCACCGGGTCGACGCGAGCGGGAGTCAGCAGGCCGAGCTCGTCGTAAAGACGCAGCGCCTTCGGCGACAGCCGGGACGCCTTCGCGAACGTCCCGATGGTCAGCAACTCCATGCTCGTTCCTCCTCATGCCAGGCACGTCGCCCGGCCCCACCGATGCTGTGGGCTCCCCCAAGGTGAAGGTCAACAAAGAGCTCCAGTTGGCCCCGTCTGATGTTCTCCCACTCGGTCGGAGGCTGCGTGACCAGCTGAGGACGCTGGTCCGTCGTTGGGGTTATGGGGCGGGTCCAAGAGGGCTTCGATCTGCGTTGCTGTGGCGGTGATGGTCGTGCTGAGCCATGTGCGACTGGCGCCTCGCAGGGGCGTCTGCAACGGGAAGCGGCGGTGGAATTCAGCGAGAACGTCGGCGAACGCCTCCAGCAAACGCGCGGAGACCTACGGGCGGTGCACCCGCGGGTGCCGGTGGACAGCCAGCCACCGCACGTTCGCCGTCAGCACCTCATCCGGCGTTCCCACCCGCACGAAGTCCCGGCCCACCGACCGGCAGGCCGCCGCCGTCACGGTGAACGTCGCCGCGTCATCCGGCTCGATCCGCTCGTCCGGACGCACGTCCACCACCAAGCCCGTGCCATCGGGGCGGCGTACGAAGAAGTCCGGCGTGTGCCGCACCCGCTTCCCATCCGGGCCGGTCCACGACAGCCGAAACGGCTGGGTCACATGGTGGCTCGACGATCACAGGGCCCGACGATCACATGGTTCCCCCGGAACCGGCCTACGGGCCTACCGGTCTACAGGCCTACCGGTCTACGGGCCCACCGGCCACGGGACTTTGGACGAGGTGGCCCTCCCGCCGACAGCGGAAAAGCCTTTGACCAGCGAGCCCGGGGCGATCCATGATCGCGTTCGTGACGACGCCGAATCAACTGATAGTCCGGGCCGCTGCCCGCAGCGACGCCGAGTGGTGCGCAGCGATGTGCCGGTCGCACGGTCTGATGAGCGAGTTCGGGCTGCAGGCCTGGGCCGCCCCGGCCCGCACACCTCTGTACTACCCCGATGCGGTGACGCTCGCGCCGGGTGTCGACCCCGCCGTGCTGGGCGCCCGGATCGACACCGCCGCGCCTGGTGCCTCCGTGAAGGACAGCTTCGCCGACCTCGACCTGACGGACGCCGGCTTCCACGTCCTGTTCGAAGCTAAGTGGATCCACCGCCCGGCGAGTCCCCCCGCAACCGCGTCGGATCTCGTCTGGGACGTGGCGGACAACCCGGACACGCTGCGCACTTGGGCACTGGCCTGGGACGACGGGGAGGGCGACGCGGACCTCTTCCGGCCCGAACTGCTCGATGACCCGACCACGTTCGTGCTCGCCGGACGGTCCGACGACGGCCGCGTGGTCGCAGGAGCAGTGGCGAGCCGTAGCGACGAGGTGGTCGGAATCTCCAACGTCTTCGCGCTGGACGGCGGACCCGATGCGGCCTGGCCGGTCGTATTGGATGCGGTGCACTCGCTGTGCCCCACCCTGCCGGTAGTCGGCTATGAACACGGCGATGCCCTTGAGGCCGCCCTGCGCCACGGCTTCGAGCCTGTCGGCCCACTGCGGATCTGGCTCCACGGCTAGATCGGCTTGAGGCGCTCCGAGCCGCCGTCCCTGCGCCACCGTGGGGAGCGACTTGCGCGGGACCTTGCCTGATTTCGGCCCTGCCGATGTGGGACGTCGACTGGTAAGCCGGTGGACGTCGCTCATCGAACCCGGAGAAGGAGGGTCATGGAACGGGTTTTCGACAGCAAGGACTTCACTGGGCAAGAGGCTCTGGCCGCCTGGACCGAGGCGGCCCGGCGGGCGGTGATGCCGAAAACCTTTCGTGCTGTGGACAGCGACGTGTTCAGCGGCTGGTTCGACGAAATGTCACTGGGACCGGTGCGGGTTTCCTCGATGGCTTACTCCTCGATAACCACATCCCGGACACCGAAGTTGATCCGCGTCTCCGATCCGGAGTGCCTGCATATCGTCGTGCCCCGCTCCGGCCCTCACTTCATCGAACAGAATCGGCGCAGCACTCTCGTCCGGCCCGGAGAACTCGTTATCTTCGGCAGTTCCCGGCCGTTCGAGTCGTACGCCATCGGCAAGGCGATGCTCATGCAGTTCCCGTTCTCCCTGCTACCGCTGAGTGCTCGCCGTGTCGACCAGCTGGTCGCCTGCCGACTGCCTGGCGACAGGGGGATCGGCCAGTTGCTGGTCGACTACTTGGCCCGGGTGACGGACAACCACGCGTACTACACGCCCCCGGACATGACTCGGCTCGGCACGATCGGTCTCGACCTGGCCGCTGCCGTCGTCGCCCATCATCTGGAGCGTGAAGACGAGGTTCCGGCCGACAGCCGGCAACGAGCCCTCTACGCCCGCGTCACCTCGTTCATCCAAGAGCATCTCGGCGACCCCGCGCTCAGCGTCGACGGCATAGCGGCGGCCCACCACATCTCCGTCCGCTCACTGCACCGGCTCTTCCAAGCACACGGCGCGAGCGTCCGCGCATCGATACGCGAGCAGCGCCTGGAACGCTGCCGCCGCGACCTGGGTGACCCGGTGCAGCGTCACCTGCCCATCAGGGCCATTGCCGCCCGATGGGGCTATCTCCGGCCCGCTGACTTCACTCGCGCCTTCCGCTCTGCCTACGGTGCTGCGCCTGTCGACTACCGGCACCAGGCCCTGCAGCGCCCAAGCACGCGCAAGTCCTCGCGGACGTGACCCTCGCTGTCTCTCGTTTCTGGCGCTCGGCGCCAACGATCTGGCACATCTCGCTAAGGCGATGCGTGCTGCGGGCCTCGAGACTGGGTGAGCGCGGTGACACATAAGGAGCGCACCGGAAGAACCTCTGGAAGGGGAGAAGCCGATGAGGCACACAACCAGCCGTACCCGGACCCGTCGCACCGCTCTCGTGGCGGGCGCCCTCCTCGCCATGACCATGGCCGCCGGCACGGCGCAGGCCGCCACCTCGGCCGCCGGGCAGCAGGGCTCGGGGGCCCGCATCATGGTGGCGCCGGACACCTGTCCGAAGTACTACTTCTGCGGCTACGCGGGAGCGAACTACTCGGACCGCGTCTTCGCGTTCAAGGACTGCTACATGCAGCCGATCGCGGCCAGGACCGGCGGTTCCTGGTACAACAACCAGTCCACCGGCACCAAGGCCAGGATGTACAACGCCAGCAAGCAGCTCGTCTACACGACCCCGGGCGCCCCCTACGGCGACCCCCACGGCGACTGGACGGGCATCCGCTACATCGACGCCTGCTGATCCGTGCTGAGCATGAGGGGCGGCGCCACGGGGGGCCGCCCCTCATCTCGTTCATCGGCACCGCGTTGGTCCGGGTCACTCCGCGTCGTCGGTGAGACCGAAGTCCTCGGCGAACGCGTCCAGGAACAACCGCCGCTCGGCCGACGGCCCGGCTGCGGCCACCCCCCGACAACCTGGGCGAGCGAGCCCCGCTGATAGGGGGTCAGCTGGCCGAAGGTGCCGGCCACGAAGTCGAGTTGTTCGGCGGCCGCGCGGGGTTCGCCGTCGTCTTCAGGGCCTGCTCAACAGGGCTCCGAGGAAGAACCCCAGCCCGATCACGACGAACAGCGCGCCGAGTGCGACGAAGAGCCACCAGAAGCCGTTGCCCTCAGCCGGGAGCGTCCAGCGCGACGGATCCGCCGGGTCGTAGCGGACCTCGACGCGGGTACCGACGGGAAGCGTCCTGTCCTTGGGGCGAGCTATGCCCGCCCTGGTTTCCATGGCCTGGCCGTCGGCCGTGCTCCAGGCGATGACCGGGTAGTACACGGTGGTCCCGACGCTGTGACTGGTGCTCGTGGAGTCCGAGCCCGGTGCGATACGGGTCTGCTCAAGGCGGGTCACCACACCCCGCGCCCCCGTGCCTTGTCGAAGGAGGCGCCGGGCCTGTCGAACCTTGAGGAACGCGACGGCACCGACGGCAGCCCCCGCAGGCGTGAAGATCAACGCGAAGAGCCAGGGGACCTGGGAAGGAGACATGAGATCTACTCGATTCATAGTGCAGAGAGCCAACAGATGCGAGGGTGGCCCAGGTGTAGGTCTCATGGTCGCGCATGGCCCGCCTCACCATGCAAAGACCGTTGTCGACGCTCGTCGGGCCTGCGCATGGCGAGGCACGCCAGGAGCGGGGTTGGGACGGTGCTCTGGCTTGGTCGCCGCTGGACATGGGCCCCACCCGGGAGGTGCCGCCCCTCGCCCTCGACGAAGACGAGCGCGCGGAGCGACCACCGACCCGTTTCGCGGGAGCAGGCAGAAGCGCTGGCCGACCGGTTGTGGCTGGAGCGCGTCGTGGAGCAGGCCGAATGGCAAGGCGAGACCGACCCTGAGCGGCTCACCCGCGCGTTCACCGCTCCGTGGGTGGCCGCTATCACCGGGCGCGAGACCTTCGGCTGTTGCCGTGACTGCGGTCAGTCCTAGATCGGCGGTGCAGGCGAACCCGACGCCCGCGGTTCCGTCTACTTCCCCACCCGGTGCACGGACTCAGCCGCAGCCGGCCGCGGACTGATGCTCCTCCATGGCGGCTTCGACGGCTCGTCCGGGTCGGAACCCAGCGACGTGGCGGCTCGATGCGAGGATCGGGGTGCCGTCACGGACGACGTCCACTCCGCCCGCGCGCAGAACCTCGGTGTCAGTCACGGACTGTGCCGTGGGCACGATCGACCACCGCCATGAGAACTTGCACGAACGCGGTCAGGGTGGAGGTGTCCCAGCCCGCGCCCCGTACGTCCTGGCCTGCGGTGTGGCAGCGGTCGTCCGGCCGCGCCGGTCGCTTCCGCCGAACTGCCAAGCTCCCAGCGCGCTTCGGCTCCTGTCGCTCACGTCGGTTCCACACGGTCGCCGACGCCCTCGAAGGTTTCGCCGCAGGCACCGTCTCGTCCGCTGCGGGGCCTCGTCCGTCGACGGGTCCCTGGCGCGGAGGCACCCCGAACAGGGGATTGCATGCGCATCGTTTTTCGATAATATCGATTCTCGATAACATCGATCAACGTTGGTGAGGCGGCGCGGCATGCCTGAAGACCGGAAGATGCTCGAACCCATGGCGACGGTCGTCTCCATAGCCCTACGAGTCGTGCTGGCCCTCGTGGCAACGGGCGTCGTCCTCAGCGCCGTCCACGGCGGCTGGGCGGGCACCACCATCTGCATCACCGACGACTCGAGCAGCAGCTCGCATGAAACCGTCGGTGCACTCGCCCCCGAGCAGGGAGCCCAGATCGGCTGGATCCCCTACTACTGCGCCGACAGACCCGACGCACACCTGCGTCTCCTGCACGAGCTCGGTCAGCTGCCCTCGATGCTGTTGCTGATCAGCAGCCTCTTTCTGCTGGACCGGCTCCTGCAAGGGGCGGCACGAGAGGGCGTGTACACGGAACGCACCGCTTCCCGCCTCCGCGCACTCGGCTGGTGGTTGCTCGCGGGGAGTGTGATCGTGGAGATCATCCAGGCCAACGCCAAAGCGGCATTGCTCGCGGAACTGGCGAAGGACGCCCACTTCACGGTCGGCGCCTGGCTGAACATGTGGTCGGCACCGTATCTGGCCATACTGACCGCACTGGGGCTGCTGACCTTCGCGCGCATCACCCGTGCCGGCGCGTCCATGCGCGAGGACCTCGCGGGGGTCGTCTGATGACCGCCGACGATCACGAGGGACATGACATCGAGGTGCACCTCGACACGCTCCTCATCGAACGCGGCATGACGCTCACGGAACTCGCCGCCCGAGTCGGCGTGACCAATGTCAACCTGTCCATCCTCAAGAACGGGCGCGCGAAGGCCATCCGCTTCTCGACCCTCACTCGTCTTTGCGAGGTTCTGCAGTGTCAACCGGGAGACCTGCTCAGTTACCGCCACGGCCCGACGCCGGAGAATCCCCGAGATCACTGACCGTGGCATGGACTGCTGTGCCGAACGAGATGAGGGGGGCCGGCCGCTGAGCGCATCCGACGGTCCGGCCGCGCAGAAGTGCAAGCGTCTCTGCTGCGGCGCCTGGGCTCGTGGGCTGCAGATCCACGACTCGTCACGCATCGAGCTGCCAGGCCGGTGACGATGTAGTAGGAGGCCTCCGGCGGCCGGCCTGGCACCGTCACACGACCCAGGCCATGGCCGTCCGCCGCTGCCTGACCGTCCTGCGGGCCTGCGGGCCTGCGAGCTGGATACCGGGAAAGCAGGAGAGCCGAAGATGCGCGACGGCGTCCACGAAGCCCCCCACCCTCGAAGGAGCGCTGATCCGCCGACGACGGCTGAACTCGCGATGAGCGTTTGCGAGACAGGCAGGTCCTACGCTGACGGTCCGGTCGGTGACCTCAGACGGGCTTGCGCCACACGGAGATGTGTTTTGCGGAGTCCTGAGTGAACGGCGCCCCGTGCCAGTCCGCGACGCGACGTTCCAGCTCGAGGCCGGCGATCCGTGCCATCAGGTCGAGCTCTGCCGGCCAGGCGTACCGATGCCGGGAGGTGCCGCGGCGGTAGTGGCCGGCGTCGCCGTCGCGGGTGAAGTGGTGCGAGACGAGGATCTGTTCGACCAGGTCGAAGGTGTCGAAGCCGAGATGCTCCGCAGAGACGTCGAACGGCACGGCGATCTGGCCGGGCGGCAGGAACCGCAGCGGCGGCACGCCCAGCTCTGCCCGGCCGTCCCCGGCGATCTCGGCCAGGAAGGCGAGAGTCGGCCCGAGGGCGGCGGTCGAGGACAACTCGGCCTCTTCCGCGTCGTAGCGTTCGGCGGTCGCACGGCTCCACAGCTCACTGCTCGTCACGGGCAGCCACTTTGCCGGGTGCCGAGGGGCGCTGTCGACGCATTTACCTCCCACCGGCTCCGTGTTCCCGGAGCTGGGGGCGTGTCGGTACATACCCCTTCAGGAGCCGTCCTGACCAAAGGCACCAGGTCAGTCCAGTCGCGACAGGACCGCCCGGCCCGGGCCCCGGAACACCCGCACCGCGTGGATTTCTGGGCGTACGGCCTCACCCCTGACCTGACATCGCATAGGGTCGCCCTCGCTGTGTCAGGGGAGCGTGAACCGGGGGCAGACAGTGGCTTCGGCATGGGTGTGGCGCAGAGCGGTACTGTGCCTGCGCCAGGGGTGGGCAGCGGTGCTGCTGCTTCTGCTGGGACTGCTTGCCTCGGTGGCCGTGACGTTCTACATGTCCGCCGTACCAGACCTGCCCCGCACCTCGGATTGCAACGAGGTTGTGAGCAATCCGCCGCGCTGGCTGGTGGGGGACCAGGAGTTCGACGGATCCGAGTGCTGGTGGCGGAACAGGGTCAAAGCCCTGGCGCACAACGGAGACGTCTGGTCGGTCGAGCTCGACCGGCACCTGAACGTCGTTCAGACCGACGGTGGCAGGCCCCGGATCGTGCTGACCGCGAGTGCGCCCACCGACAGCGCGTTGGTCCACGCTGTCAGTGAAGGCCACCACACGCAGAACATCACCGGCTTCGTCGAGGGGGTCTGGGGAGTTCCGCTGGTCAACGGGCAACTGCCGGACTGGCAGTACCCGAAGCTGACGCTGCGTTCCTCGGCCGCACGAGCCACCATCGAGGTCGACGGAACCTTCCCGACACGGACCGGGACCATCAGCCAGATACCGCAAGGTCCGACCACGCTGAACATGACCGTGAGCCGGCAACACATCGCAGCGGTGGACACCTCCTGGCAGATCACCGCTCAGGATTCGCACCACCTGAGTGCACGGGCGAGGACGGCGACGCAAGCCGAAGCGCTGTCGATAACCCTGGCGGCCGGGACCGCGCCCGCGCATGACACCTACGCCCAGCGGGCCGATCCACGTCGGGTGCTGCCATGGGTGTGGCACGAGGCGATCCGGATGAGCGACGCGTTGGCGACCGAAGGCAACGCGGCTCTGTCCGCAGCCGGATGGTGCGCCCTGGTGCTGTCCTTCCGCGCTGGTGCACTGAGCGGCCTGGGCGGGCAGGAGCTGACCCGGCTGACCCGGCTGGCCGGGGTGGTCCTGACGGTGCACGGAGTCCTCTGGACGGCCAACGGAGTGGATCACGCAGCCGACGTGGGCGTGACGTCCGGCACCCCGGCCGCGCGCCTGGCGACGAGCCTGCTCGGCTGGGAAGTCGCCGGATACTGGGCGTTCACTGGCGTCGTCGTACTCCTGACGTGCACCACCTTGGTGGTCCTGCCGACGACTGTGTGGCAGTTACGTCAGGACCTGTGCCCGCCGACGCCGCCGCCGAGCCGACTGGGGCGCCACGTCAGGCCGGCGGCTGCCCTGCTGGCAGTCACAGCGCTGTGCGCTGCTGCCTCAGCGCTGTACGCCCTTGCGTGGCTGCAGTACAGAACCTTGCCCGATGAGAGGCAGACGGCCCTGGCCCAGGCGGTCACGCTGCCCGTTCTCCTCTTCGGGTTCCTCGTGGTGCTCTGCCTGCTGGCCATGGCCGTAGCCCGGTGGGCCGGATGGCGGCTGCGTCTTTGGCCACTGGTCACCTGCTGCGCCGTCGTGCCGTTCTTCGCCGTCGCCGCCGAGATGACCGGCAGTGCCGGCACGGTACCGAACCTCCTCAACTGGGCCGTTCCCGGACTGGTCGGAGGCGTCGCGGTGCTTGCCACCGCGTGCGCGGCGACCGTTGCGTTCGGCTCACCCCGCCGACTCGGCGGACGCGTCCTGCTGCTCCTGTATCCCGTGGCCTTCGCCTTGGCGGTTACCTGGCACTGGGCCTCCTCCGCACGTCCGAACTGGTGGGACCTGGCCAGTCTGGGACAGGACCTGGACACTCTGAGCGGGCTGATCCTGGCCGCCGTCACCGTCCGAGGGTTGCGCTCGCTGGGCGACGACGCCACCACAACGCCCCACCTTCTGCGCCGCCATCGCGCGCTGGGCATCGTGCTGGTCTTCGCGCTGGCCGCGGGCAGCCTCACGCTGAGCACCCAGACGAGCTCGATCGCCGTCGCCGCTGCAGCCATCACCACCTGGCTGGCCTTCCCCTACGGGCAGATCCGCCTGGCCGCGGCCGTCTTCGCCCAGGCTCCTGCCGAGCGGGCGGCCAGGCTGCGGCGGGCTGTCCGCTCAGGCACCGACCGGCGCTCCCTCGCGACCGCGCGCAAAGCCACCCGGGAGGCGATCAGTGAGGGACCACGGCCCTACGCTGCCGCGCACAACACCCTCCGCGCGCTGGAACGCCGTTCCTTCGACCGCGAACTGCCCCTCCAGGGCGGCATCCTCGTCAGTGAACGGCAACTAGCCTTCGGTGACTACCTGGACGCTCGTCCATGGGCGCGGGGCGTGCGCGCAGCCCGCCTGGGTGCCGTCATCGGCGCCCCCTTCACCGCACTGTCTCTCGCGGGCGCGGCCGTGGCCGCCGCCACGTCCACTGAGCACCCGGTCTCCGCGGTGCTGGCCACAGCCGCACCCATCCTGCTCACCTGGGCCGGGTTCGGCCTGCTGTACGGCTACTTCTTCCCTCTCCTGCGCGGATCGACCGGCTTCTCCAAGGCGCTGTCCCTCTACGGCGTCATCGTCGTTCCCGCTGTCTGCCATGTCCTGGCCTCGCCCCGCTCCTCGCACTGGACGGCGTGGACCCAGACCCTGCTCTACGCTCTCGAAGCCCTCGCCTTCGCCATGACCCTCGGCCTGCGCGCCGACAGCGAGATGCTGGCAGCCCACTCCATGCGCCCCGCCCGACTGGCCGACCTGCACAATCTCGGCACGATCACCGCTTGGTGGTCGACCGTCGCAGCCGCCCTCGCCACCGGGGCGGCCACTCTGATCATCGCCGGCCTCCAGCCGTTCCTCCTCGACGTCTTCCCCCAGCACGTCACGCAGCCGACACCCGCCCCCAGCCCTGCGGTGACGACACACTCGGCGCCCTGAACGGCCTTGTGGAAGAGGTCCGGGCCGGGCAGGCGATCGGCTCGTCGGTGGGCCGCGTGCCCGGTTCCGTTCGTGTGCTGGTACGTGCCCCCTCGTGCCCCCTCCGGGAGCTCGCCGGCTCCGCCGTCGTGCGTGCCCTGGTGGGGGAGCCGCGGACCGCCAAGGCCGCCATCGGACCGGGCAGCGGGCCACTCGTGATCGTGCACACCTACCCCGGGGGCTCACCGGACCACCGGTCCGCGATGACGGCAGTTCGGGCCTGGCCGTCCCCTCGGCCACCGGTGGCAGGACGGCTTGGCAGCACGGATAGGCCGCCCGTGGTCACCCGCGCGCCCATGTCGTCTGCGGCCGGGGTGCGGGGGTAGGGGACAACGGTGACCACATCCTCCGCGCCGGCGCCCGGCGGCTCGCCCCAGAGCGGGACGCCCACGCTCAAGAAGGCCTTGACGACCCCCCTGCTCTACTTCTTCATCCTCGGCGACGTGCTGGGCGCCGGCGTCTACGTCCTCGTGGGCCAGGTCGCTGCGAAGTCGGGCGGCGCCGTGTGGGTGCCCCTCCTCCTCGCCCTGCTGCTGTCGCTCCTGACGGCCGCCTCCTACGCCGAACTCGCCACGAAGTACCCGCGAGCCGGGGGCGCCTCCCACTACGCGACCCTCGCCTACGGGCCCTTCACCGGCTTCCTCGCCGGATTCTGCATGCTCGCCGCGGGCATCGTGTCCGTCGCCGCGCTGGCGCGGGGTTTCGCCGGTGACTATCTGAGCAGCTTCGTCAGCCTGCCCGTCGTACTCGTGGCGGCCGTGTTCCTGTGCGCCCTGGCCCTGCTCAACGCGCGCGGCATCAGCGAGTCCACCCGCGCCAACGTGGCGGCCACGATCGTCGAGGTGGGCGGACTGCTCCTCGTGGTCGGTCTCGGGGTCTGGTTGCTCCTGCGCGGCGACGGCGACCCCGGCAGGCTCGTCCACCTCGGCACGGCCGACACGGGGGCAGCCTCCGGGGTTCTGGGCGGGACGGTTCTCGCGTACTACTCCTTCGTGGGCTTCGAGACGTCCGTGAACGTGGCTGAGGAGACCCGTGACCCGCGCCGCTCCTATCCCCGCGCCCTCTTCGGCGCCCTGGTGACGGCGGGGGCCGTCTACGTCCTCGTCGGGATCGTCGCCTCGGCAGCCGTGCCCACGGGGACACTGGCCCGCTCCAGCGGTCCGCTGCTCGAAGTGGTGAAGGAGGCGGGCGGGGTACCGCCGAAGCTGTTCAGCGCCGTCGCTCTCGTCGCGGTCGCCAACGGGGCGCTGCTCACCGGCATCATGAGTTCCCGGCTGGCCTTCGGCATGGCGCGGGACGGCCTCCTCCCTCGCGTCCTGACCCGCGTGCTTCCCGGGCGCCGTACCCCGTGGGTCTCGATCGCGGTCACCACCGCCCTGTCCTTCTCGCTGGCGCTCACGGGAGACGTGGCGACCCTCGCCTCCACGCTCGTGCTGCTGCTCCTCGTGGTGTTCTTCCTCGTCAACACCGCGGTCCTCGTCCAGCGGCGCGACCGCCAGGCCCGGCCCCACTTCCGGACCCCGACCGCCCTCCCGGTCCTGGGCGCGGCATCCTGCGTCATGCTCGCCACGCGGGTCGAGGGCGAGGTGTGGACACGCGGGCTCATCGTCATCGCGGTCGGGGTGGCCCTGGGCACCGTCGCCGCCGTGAACCGCCGCCGGAGGGAGCGGTGCGCCACCTGAGCGTGAACGGTGCCCGGTCCGCACTCGCAGGCTCAGACGTCCGGACTCAGGTACGGGGCCGTGGGCGTCGAAGTCGGCTGTGAGACGTACGAGGTGGGGGCAACGGGCCGGGTTCCACGTCGTCCAGACGCCGTCGAGCGCTCGCACTTCCAGCTCACGCCCTGGCTGTCAGTGGTGGCACGTACGGTCTTCGCATGACTGATCAGCGGTGGGTGGGCGTACGTCAGCGGGTCGAGGCGGCGGGTGCCGGGCCCGGGAGCAGCAAGGTGTTCGGGGCACCGGGGCACAAGTGGGTCGTGGAGGAGCCGCTCACCCGGGGCGAGCTTGCCGAACTCGAGGCTCAGACAGGCGTGCGACTGCCGGAGGACTACCGGTCGTTCCTGCTCCACGTCGGCGCGGGCGGTGCCGGTCCCGCGTACGGCCTGTTCCCGGTTCGGCGAGTACAGGGCCGCTGGCGCTGGGAAGGTGACGGCGCGGACCTTGCCGACTTGTCGAGGCTCGCCGAGCCGTTCCCCGACCAGGGCCCGGACCCGCAGCGGCTCACCGAACTCCTAGCCCAACGCCCCCAGGAAGAGGATTTCGACGCCATCGAGGACTTCGACGACGCCATCGAGGCGTGGGACGAGCGGTGGGAGGCTGTCATGTTCGCCCCGGAGCGCACCGCCGGCGCCATCGTGATCTGTCACCTGGGCTGCGCCCAGAGGGAGTGGCTGATCATCAGCGGCAGTCACCGCGGCACGATCTGGTCCGACTGCAGGGTGGACGACGTGGACCTCGTCCCGCTCCTGAACGAGGACGGTACGCCGGTGAGGTTCGACCGCTGGTATACGGACTGGCTGAAGACAGCGGAGTGCACAGCGCTTTCGGCACCGTAGGGCCGACGTCGATTCATGCCGTGGGTGCCGGGGTGGTTGTCTGTCCGTCCTCTGGGCTCGGGTGGGAGGCGTGGCCCGGTGCGGTGGCGGTTCTGGTGTAGAGGACTTCGCGGCCTTGTTCGGCGGCGCGGATGAGGTTTTCGCTGACGAAGTCGAGGAAGCGGGCGGCGTTTTCGAGGCGGGTGGCGGCGGGGGTGCCGCGGCCGAGGACGGCGGCGCCCTGTCGTGCTGTGGCGATGAACTGGTCGTTGGCCCGGGCGCTGCGGATCATGGACTGGTACCAGAGGTCGTCGTCGACGACGTAGCGCTCGCGGCGGCGTTCGTCGCGTTCGCGGCGGACGAGGTCGAGGCCCTCGAGGAACGAGATCGCCTTGGAGATGGAGGCGGGGCTGACCGTGAGGCGCTGGGCGAGTTCGGCGGCGGTGAGGCTGCCGGTGTCGGTGGTGTAGAGGCAGCCCAGTACCCGAGCCATCATCTTGGGCAGGCCCGAGGCGATGAGGACGGCGGTGAGCGTTTCCTGGTAGTCGTGCACGGCCTGGGCGTTGCGGCCGTAGGACTGCGGGAGCGGCGACGCTTCTTGGGGCGCGGTCTGCCTGCGCCGGTGGATGCGCTGCTGGGTGGCTCGGTGGGCCAGGTCGGAGCGGTAGCCGGTGGCACCGCCGTTGCGTGTCACCTCACGTGTGATGGTGGAGGTGGGACGGTTGAGACGGCGGGCGATCTCGGCGTAGGCAAGTCCGTCGGCCAGTCCCGCCGCGATCTTCTGGCGCTCGGCCTGGGTGAGCCTGCCTCCCGGCATCACGACCCCCTTTCACGCGCCCCGGGTGCCCCAGGGCGCTGCTCGCTGCTTCCCCGACGCCTCCACCATAGCGTTCATCTTCAGAACATTGCAACGACGCTTGTCCTTGCGTTGCATTATCGGGAGGACGTTGCACCGATTACTGCGCGCTGAGCTGCACACATTCGCGCCTTGAGCGTAAGTGTCGTTGCCATGAGATGGAAAGCAACGTAGCTTTTCCATTGTTCGGAAACAGCAGCCGCAAGCGTGCAGGGAGAGCATGATGCAGAAGTTCCAGACCCTCGCCCCGGTCTCCGTCGTCCTGGGCATCCCGGCCGGACGTGTCCAGTTCATCGCCGCGGACCGGGCCGACACCGCGGTCGAGGTCCTTCCCGTGAACGCCTCCAAGGGGCGCGATGTGAAGGCGGCGGAGCAGACCACGGTCGTATACGCCGACGGAGTCCTGCGGATCGAGAGCGCGGCGGACAACCGGTACCTCGGTCCCGGTGGAGCCGTTGAGGTGACGGTCAAGCTGCCTGCCGGTTCGCGTGTCGAGGCCAGGGCGGCCGGTGCCGAACTGCGGGCCGTCGGCCGTCTCGGCGACGTCGTCTTCGAGGGCGCTTACCGGCAGATCAAGCTGGACGAGACCGCGAGTCTGCGCCTGACGGCGGTCGACGGTGACGTCGAGGTGGGCCGGCTGGGCGGCCCCGCCCAGATCAGCACTGCCCGGGGTGACATCCGGATCACCGAGGCCACGCGCGGCACGGTCGTGCTGACCACCGAATCCGGTGACATCACGGTCGGCGCCGCCGCCGGTGTCTCGGCCACCCTGGACGCCGGCACCAGCCACGGCCGCATCAGCAACACCCTCAAGAACGACGGCACCGCCGGACTCGACATCCGCGCCACCACTTCCTACGGCGACATCACCGCCCGCAGCCTGTGACGAAGCCGCACCATGAATGCCCGGCCGGGAACGCCGTGATCGGCATCCCCTCGGCATCCCCTCGGCCGCCCCGCGGCGGCCCAGCCGTCCGTCCCGAGGGCCCCGCGATCCACGCGCGGGCCCTGGGGCAAGCCGCACAGGCACCTCACGCGACCAGGGAGCAGGCATGACGAGGAACAGCACATCCCCGACTCCTTCGAAGTGGGCCGGCATGGTGCCGGTGGACGACACGGCTCTGGCCGTCACCGACACCGGCGGCCCCGGTATCCCGGTGGTCTACCTCAACGGCCAGTTCGCCACCCAGGGATACTGGCGGCGGGTCATCGCCGAACTGGGGCCGCGATGGCGGCACATCACCTACGACGAGCGGGCCCGCGGCAGATCCAAGCGTTCGGCCGACTACTCCTTCGAGGCCGCCGTCCGGGACGTCGACGCCGTTCTCGCGGCCAGGGGAGTGGACCGGGCCCTTGTGGTCGGCTGGTCCTACGGAGCGGTCGTCGCGACGCACTGGGCCGCCCGGAATCCCGAGCGTGCCCTGGGCGCCGTCCTCGTCGACGGCGCGTATCCCTACGACTGGCTCGACGAGGCCATGGAGCAGCGGATCCGCAGACTGTTCCGGCGGCTGGGCTGGTTCATGCCGCTGCTGCGCCCGACGGGCCTGGCCCCGCGGATGACCGCCGAACAGCAAGCGGACAGCAACATCGAGCTCGGCAGGCTCTCCCGCGAGAGCGAGCTGAGCCCCGTGCTGGACGACATCACCGTCCCCGTGCGCTACGTGGTCGCTTCCGGGACGTCCTTCGGCAGCCGCGGTGATGAACAGGAGCAGATACGCGCCAGCCTCGAAACCGTGACAGCCCGCAACACGAACATCCGGATCAGCGCGAAGGTCCCCGCCAACCATGGCGCGATCCTCAAGAAGGACTTCCTGGCCGTGACCGACGCCGTACGGGAGGTCGCCGACCTCGACCAGGCGCCGTACTGAAGCCGGGTGAGTGGACCCCGGTCGGCGGTAAGTCCTCACTGCGGCCGGCAGGGCTGGTCCCGATCCCGCAGGGCGACGACGTCCCCGACCGGTTGCCGACGGCCCTCCGTACCGCGACCACCACCCGCAGTCCGTGTTCTGGCTGGGCCGACTCTCATCGCCCACTGCGCCGAACACTCCCACTGACTGCCGCACTGCCCCCGTCCTGACCCGCCCCTCCGCCTCGACACGGCCTGACGCGTGTGCATGGGACCGCGCCGGCCGCCCAGCAGCGCCTGGCGCTCCCCTGGGACGGACTACCTGAGCCGGTGTAAGACGAGCGCACGGGGTGAAGTTGCGGAGAATCGGGGAAAAAGTTGCAGCAGCCGATGGGAGGTTGCCGTGGAGGGTGGAGATCTGGAACTGGGCGAGTTGCTGACCGCTGCGGAGGCGGCGCCGCCCGGTGAGTCCGTCGACGTGATAGCGCACGATCTGCACAAGCGGTTCGGTGCGGAGGGTGTGTTCTTCCTGTTCGTCGACCTCATCGGACAGAGGTTGATACGACTGGCCGCGGCCGGGGGTGATTTCGCGGACCGTGCCGAGACGATCGGCCTGCAGGGCAGTGTCTACGACAGCGTTCTGCGGAGTCAGCGCCAGCATGTGGAACCGGACGGCCAGGGCGGCCGGCGCGTCATCACGCCGGTCAGCAACCGTGGCGACTGCATCGGCGTCCTGGAGGTGACCTTGCAGTCCGCCGACGACACCGTGCTCCGGCAGGTCCGCGACGCGGCACACGCCCTTGCCTACATCATCGTCACGGACCGCCGCTTCACCGATCTGTACCATCTGGGCCGGCGTACCACGGAGACCAGCCTGGCCGCGGAGATCCAGCACCAGCTGCTGCCCTCGGCCCCCTGCTGCGAGGCGGACCAGTTCACCCTCGCCGCCGGACTGGTCCCGGCCGACGACATCGGTGGTGACACCTACGACTACACCCTGGACCGGGACACCCTGCACCTGTCCATCACCGACGCCATGGGCCATGACACGAACTCCGCCCTGCTGGCCACCTTGCTGGTCGGCGCGTTGCGGCGGGCACGCCGCAGTGGCTGTGACGCCCTCAAGCAGGCCCACCACGCCCACCAGGCCCTGCTGAGCCACAGCCGCGGTCTGGCCACCGGGCAGTTGCTGTGTGTCGACCTCGAAACGGGCCTGTGCGAACTGGTCAACGCCGGTCATCCCTGGCCGCTGCGGCTGCGCGACGGCACCGTCGAAGAGGTCAGACTCGCCGTCAACCTGCCGTTCGGCGTGGCGGCACCCGCCTCCTACCGCGCCCAGGAACTGCAGTTGCGTCCCGGCGACCGCCTGATCCTGCTCACCGACGGAATGCAGGAGCGCGGTGCCGCGGCCGTCGACCTGGCCGCGATCATTCACGACACCCGCGCGCTGCATCCGAGGGAGGCTGTCCGAGGCCTGACCAACGCGGTACTGGACGCCTGCCGTGGCAACCTCAAGGACGATGCCACGGTTCTGATACTGGACTGGCACGGCAGCCGCCGCCGAGTACCGGCCGAAACCAGACCGGTCCCGCGGCGATGAGCCGCGGCGAGCCGCGGTGCATTCCCTTCCCGGCCCGGGCCCAGGCGAACACGGCCCCGACGGGATCGACGGCTTACGGGATCGACGGCTTTCGGAGCCGGTCCGCGACCGCCAGATCGCCGTCGGCGGCTTCGTAGACGCGGAACTCGCCTGCCGTCTCCGGCATCTGCTTCGCGAATGCGGCGGCTGCCTCCTCTGCCTTCCGCTGGAACGTCCTCACGGTGCGGAGGTGGTACGCCGCCGCGCGCCGCGGGAGCGCGGTCCGCGGGAGCGCCAGGCGCCGGCCCCGCCCCGGCTCCCGCGTCCGCTGAGCGCTCCGGCCGGGCGCCGCGCCGGGTGGTGCGGGTTCACAGCTCGCTCGGGTGGCTGATGTCGTGCTCGTGGTAGAGGCGGGCGCGACGTCCGTCTCGCCCCGGGCCATCGGATCGAGCAGCCGGGTGAGCTGCTGCGGGGTGCCGTGCTCCACCACCTGCCGGCCGAGCTCGAGGTGCCACCGCCATCAGTGATCTTGGCGATTCCTTTGACCTCACTTGGCTGACATGTTGTTGTGACCGCCGATTGCAGCTGTGAACATACTGGAGCTTGATCATGAGACAGGGTTGAAAAGCCACCCTGCCGACGGGGACTTGAGGGTGGACGAGCAAGGAACGGCGCCCGGTGCACACGACCGCACCGAGGCTGAGCGGCGAGCCGCACGGCAGGAGGACCCCGGCAGCGCGGAGACGGGCGCGGCGGCACCGGCCCCGAGCCGTTCGCGGTTGAGGGACATCGCCGATCAAACGGTCGTCACCACCGGGCGATCGGGTACCGCCGCCGCGGCGGTCGAAGCCCTGACGGACCGGACACCCGCCCAGCCTCCAGCAGCCGCAGCGGCCCCCGGCGGGGACGCCGCACAGGTGAAGGCTCGGCAGCGGCAGTTCCTGCACGAGCTGGGCGAGTTCCGCCGGTCGCGTGTCCTGGTGCCGGTGGACGCGCTGCCCGACGGCAGCGGCGGGGAAGCACCGCTGACGGTGGACGCCGGCGGGGTCCGCTGGATCCTCGCGTTCACCGGCGAGGCGGCGCTGGCCCGGTATGCGGTGGCCCGAGGCGAAGCGGAGCGGAAGCGGCGGTACTGGCGGGTGTGGGGCGCCGCCCTGCTGGACGCGGCGGTACCCACGGTCGCCGGGTCGGGGATGCCGTGCGGGCTGTTGGTAGACGTTGCGGACGGTGAGCACGGACGGGTGCTGCCACCGGTGCTGGGAGTGGTGCCGCAGGACGTCGCGGTGGACGGGCCGGTGCCCGCCCTCACGCCGTCCGATGGCACGGAGAAGGGGGAGTAATGGAGGCGATTCCCGGTACGGGCGGTGGTGCCGCCGAGGGACACGATCACTCCGCCGGCGGCCCGGGCAGGGCTGCCGACCTGCAGGTCTTCGGCCTCGCGCTGATCGCGGACGGCATCGACAAGGCCCTTGCGGAGCTGGGCGGTCTGGGCTTCACCGCCAATGTGGGCTGGTCGGGTACGGGGCGTGGCTTCGACGACCTGGAGATGGACGGCATGACGATCGGCGACGAGTCCGTCGGGGCCGCCTTCCACACGTTCTGCGAACGCTGGCAGTGGGGCGTACGGGCCCTGGTCGACGAGGGAAACGCGTTCGCGGCGGCGGTCGGCCTCTCGGCGGGGACGATGTACCAGACGGACCAGGTCGTGAAGAACTCCTTCAAGGTGGGGCTGAACTCCCTCGAAGGCAATCCGTACGCCTCCGAGCAGCAGATCGAGAGCCAGAGCTGGAAGCAACTGGCCACACCCGCCTGGCTGCATCCGGACTACAGCGAGCAGTCCTTCCGCGACAGCGCCCACGCCTCGGAACAGGTCCTCAAGGGAATGGCCCGCGACGTGGCGACATCGCAGACGCTTCCCGGAGTGGAGGGCGTCCCCACCGCTCTCGGCATGGACCAGGACGACTACAACGCCGCGGTGAACAAGGCGCTCGGCCTGAAACCGGAAGGGCGGAGCTGATGTCGGACTGGGGCAAGCTCGGCGGCGAGCTGCTGAGCGGGGGCAAGAACCTCTACGACCATGCCAAGCGCGGCACCGGGCACCTGATCGACGAGGGAGCGGACCTCACCGGCGACGCGCTCGACAAGGTCGGCGCGCACGGCGTCGCCCAGAAGGTGCGCCACGGCGGGGACCGGGCCGCCTCCTATCTCGGTGCGCACGTCGAGGAGCGGGAACTGGGGCCGGACGTGGAGCCGTCCGACCTGATCCACGGCTCGCCGTCGACGATCCGTGAGAAGGCCGGACATCTGGTCGCGTTCGCGACGGCCTTCGCGGAGGTCGGCGTGGGCATGAAGGCCGTCGATTCGGACGGCTGGAAGGGCGAGGCCGCCGAGACGTTCCGGGAGAAGTTCGCGCTGCATCCCACCAAGTGGCTGCACGCCGGAGCAGCCTGCCAGGACGCGGCCGCGGCGCTGAACGGCCTGGCCGACACCGTGGAGTGGGCCCAGGGACAGGCGCGGGAGGCGATCCGTCTCTACAAGCAGGGCAAGTCCGCCTCGGACGCGCACCGCAAGACGGTCGAGTCCTACGAACTCAAGGTCGAACTGGGCAGCGACGACCCCGGACCGCGCCCCGCCGGGGAGGACCCCGGTGAGCACACGATGCGGGAGGCGCAGGACATCCTCGACGCGGCCCGGCGCCAGCGGAACAAGATCGCCGGCGAGACGGAGACCAAGCTGAGGGCCGCGCTGCAGCACGCACCGAAGGAGCCGCCGCCCCTCCAGCAGGTCAAGCTGGACGGGGTGGACCTCCTGACGGCCGACTCCATCGAAGGGGCGCACTTCCTCGCCGGCGCCGTCAAGGGGACCGCGGGCATCCTCAACTTCGCCCGCAGTCTCAACCCCATGGACCCGTACAACCTCACGCACCCGGCCGCCTTCCTGCAGAACAAGGTCGAACTGCTCGGCGGTGTCGTTTCCATGGCGACACATCCCGACCGTGCCCTCCAAGGGGCCTGGCAGTCGTTCAAGTCGGACCCGTCGCAGTTCTTCGGGGAACTGGTCCCGCAGGCCGCGCTGGCCGTGGCGACGGACGGGGCCGGAGCCGCGGAACTGACCGGGGAAGGCATGCTCGCCGCCGACGGCGCGGAGGCGGTCGCGGCCGAGGGCGGGGCCGCCGAGATCCCGGGCGCGGCCGAGAGCCACCCACCGGCCGATGTGGAGTCCGCGGGCACGGACCCGGTCAACCTGGCCACCGGCACCATGTACCTGCCCCAGACGGACGTCACGCTTCCCGGCGCCCTGCCGTTCGTGTTCAAGCGCCGGGCCGAGTCGGGCCTGACGTACGGGCGTTGGTTCGGCCCGTCGTGGACGAGCACCGTCGATCAGCGACTGGACATCACCCCCGCCGGCGTCGCCTTCCTCCACGAGGACGGACTGCGGCTGTTCTACCCGCACCCGGCGCCCGGCCTGGCCGTCCTGCCGCAGCACGGCCCGCGCTGGCCGCTCAGCCGGGAGGCGGACGGCTACACCGTCACCGACCCGACGGCCCGGCGGGTGTGGCACTTCGCCGACCGCGGTGAGGACCTGGCCGAACTGGTCCAGATCGACGACGGCAACGGCAACTGGATCTCCTTCGCGTACGACGAAGGGGGAGTGCCCTCGGGCATCGCCCACAGTGGCGGCTACCGCCTGCGGATCGACACCGCCGACGGCCTGGTCACCGGTCTGCACCTGGTCGGCGGGGGCGACGACGGCCGCGACCTCGCGTTGGTCCGCTACGGCTATGCCCAGGGAGACCTGACCGAAGTCGGCAATTCCTCCGGGAAGCCGCTCACGTTCACCTACGACGAGGCGCTGCGCATCACGTCGTGGACGGACACCAACGGGCACGCGTACACCTACGCTTACGACGACAGGAACCGGTGCGTCGCCCAGGGCGGCACCGAGGGCCACATGAGCCTCCGCCTGTCCTACGGCGAGAGGGACCCCGAGACCGGACTGCACACCACGACGGCCGTCAACGCGGAGGGCGCGGTACGCCAGTACCTCGTCAACGACCTGCACCAGATCGTCGCCATCGTCGACCCCGCCGGGAACACCAGGCACTTCACCCGCGACCGGTTCAACCGGCTGCTCTCCGAGACCGACGCGGTGGGCCGTACGACGTGCTACCGGTACGACGACCTGGGCAACCCGACGGAGATCATCCGCCCCGACGGCCGGCGCACCCTGTTCACCCACGACGACCGCGGCCTGCTCACCCGGGTGGTGCGTCCCGACGGAAGCACCGTCCACCAGGAGTTCGACGACCGCGGGAACCGGACATCGGTGACCGATTCGGCGGGCGGCACGACCTCCTTCACGTACGACGCCTCCGGACACCTGCGCGCCGTGCGCGACCAGTACGGCCGGGTGACCGACATACGCTGCGACGCGGCCGGGCTGCCCGTCGAGGTGCGTGATCACCAGGGCGGCGTCATGCGCTACCGGCGCGACGCGCTGGGACGGGTCACCACCATCACCGACCCCCTGGGCGCGACCGGCCGGATGGAATGGACCGTCGAGGGCCGGATCAGGCGCCGGATCAACCCGGACGGCACCGAGGAGTCCTGGACGTACGACGGTGAGGGGAACTGCCTCACCCACACGGACACCATCGGCGGCGTCACCCGTTTCGAGTACGCCCAGTTCGACCTGCTGACCGCACGCGTCGAGCCCGACGGCTCACGGTACGAGTTCCGGTACGACAACGAACTCCGCCTGACGTCGGTGACCAACCCCCAGGGGCTGACCTGGACGTACGAGTACGACCTGGTCGGCCGGCCGGTCCGGGAGACCGACTTCGGCGGCCGGGTCACCCGGTACTCCTACAACGCGGCCGGCGACCTGGTCTCCCGCGTCAACGCGCTGGGACAGGCCGTCACCTTCGAGCACAACGACCTCGGCCAGATCGTGCGCAAGACGGCCGACGGCGAGGTGACGACGTACGCCTACGACTTCACCGACCGCATCGCCCGGGCCACCAACGCCCACGCGGACCTGACCCTGCTCCGTGACCGGCAGGGGCGTGTGGTCTCCGAGCGCGTGAACGGCCGGGAGACGGCATACCGGTACGACGAGTTCGGCAGGCTTCAGGGACGCACCACGCCGTCGGGCGCCGAGACCGGCTGGCACTTCGACGCCGCGGGGCAGCCCTGCCGGCTCCTGGCGGACGGGCGCGTCGTCACGCTGGAGTACGACCTGGTGGGGCGTGAGGTCGGCCGTCGGTTCGACGAGACCGTGAGCATCTCCCGCGCGTTCGACCTGACCGGAAGACTGGCGTCCCAGGCGGTGGACGGCCCTCTCGGGCGGGTCCAGGCGCGCGCCTACGAGTACCGCGCCGACGGCAGCCTGACCAGGACCCGCGATCTTCTGAACGGTGACCAGCTGTTCGAACTGGACCTGGCGGGCCGGGCCACCCGGGTCAGCGGTGACGGATGGGCGGAGGCCTACTCCTACGACGACCTCGGCAACCAGGTGTCGGCCGAATGGCCCGCACGTCCCTTCGGCGACGACGGATGCGGGGACCGTGTCTACCAGGGCGCCGATCTGCTGCGCGCCGGCCGGATCCGCTACGAGCACGACGCCGCCGGACGTGTCGTACTGCGCCAGAAGACCCGGCTCTCCCGCAAACCGGACACCTGGCGCTACAGCTGGGACGCGGAGGACCGGCTCACCCAGGTCGTCACCCCGGACGGCACGGTGTGGCGCTACGCGTACGACGCCCTCGGACGGCGCGTGAGCAAACAGCACATCGCCGCGAACGGTGTCGACGTCCTGGAGCGGGTGGACTTCAGCTGGGACGGCGTCTCGCTGTGCGAACAGACGACCAGCTGGGGTTCCTCGGCCGACTCGGTGACCCTGACGTGGCATCTCAACGGAGCCGAAGCGGTCGCGCAGAGCGAACGCAGGACCGTGGCCGAGGCCTCGCAGGAAGAGGTGGACGCCCGCTTCTTCGCCATCGTGGCCGACATCTCGGGCTCCCCCTGCGAGCTGGTCGACGAATCCGGGGAGATCGCCTGGCGGTCCCGGACCACGAACTGGGGCAAGCGGTCCTGGTCGGTGCACAGCCACGCCTACACACCGCTGCGTTTCCCGGGGCAGTACTTCGACGCCGAGACGGGCCTGCACTACAACTACCTGCGGTACTACGACCCCGAGGTGGGCCGGTACGTCAGCCTGGACCCGCTCGGGCTGGCTCCGGCGGCCAACCCCGCCACCTACGTGGACCGGCCGTCGGTGACCTGTGATCCCCTCGGCCTCGCACCGCAGAAGACGCTGCTCCCACCCAAGCCCTACGAGACACCCGACCTTTCGCACCTGGTGAAGTACTTCAACCCGGAGGGAGGGATGAGCAACTGCACCTACCTGGGGGAAGCGTTCGACCGGTACCTTGCCGGTGAGGGGATCAAGGCCGTCCCCGGAGACATCCCGTTCCAGTCCCTCGACCGACTGCAAGGCGTGTACGGACGGGACTTCAAGGACACCGGTTTCTGGGACATGGTCGACCATGTCCGCGACTCCGGCCACGGGGCCCGGGGAATCGTGGCGGCGCTGCCCGAAGAAGGACCGGCGGGACATGTGTTCAACATCGTGAACCATCAGGGCCGTGTGCTCTTCTGCGATGTGCAGACCGGGTTCGTCGATCCTATGCTCTACAAGACGTTCAAACTGATGAGGACCAACTGATGTACACGATGGACCAGGCCGAGCAGCTGGCGGCGGATGCTCTGCGCCGGAAGTTCGGCGAGTGGAGCGATCAGGTCGCGCTCTTCGGCAACGGCGAATACGCCACCAAAAAGGGTGAGCTGTTCTATTTCGGTTACCAGTCCGTGAAGTACATCGAGACCCGGGACGACAAGTACTTCAACTACGGCCCCAACTGCATTTCGGTGCACAGCGAGACCGGCGAATGCCGGTTCCCCGACATCCACGAGGTCCTGGCCGTACAGCCGTTCAAGACACAGTGACGGCCTGAAGCCGACTGGGGGATCGAGCCGGTGGAAGCGGGCTCCTGAGCCCTCCGTCCGCGGACGGAGGGCCGCTGTCACTGCTGTCCGCCGTGGGTGTCCCCGGCGTGGTGCCCGTGCTGCGTGTGGTCGGCATGGTCATGGCCGGTGTCGGGTGAGCCGCCCATCATGCGCAGCATGGACAGCCCGCCGGTCCGAAGGAAGCGCACCAGGAGTACGGCGGCGAGGATGAGGAAGGCGATGTTGAGCCAGGTGGTGTAGTTCCAGCCGATGCCTCCCACAGGCACCCTCGCGCGGGCCTGGTCGGGGATCAGGCCGAGGCCGCCGAAGGCGAACTCCACGAGGTACCCGGCGACGACCATCGCGAGGTAGAAGGTGCCGAGGAGGAAGGCGGCCATCTTCGCGCCGTAGTACTTCCGGTAGATGTTGAGGATCGGCAGGATCAGCAGGTCGGCGAAGATGAAGGCGATCACGCCGCCGAAGCTGATGCCTCCCTTCCACAGGACCACCGCCAGCGGCACGTTGCCGATCGAGCAGACGAACGAGGCGATCGCCACCAGCGGGCCGACGACCGGGCCCCAGAGCTTGGCGGCGAGGGGGTGGCCCTCGAAGAAGAAGGTGCGCCAGAACGTGTCGGGCACCCAGGCGGCGATGGCGCCGGCGATGAGCAGGCCGACGATCAGATCGCGCAGGATCGCCGCCCATTCCATGACGAACACGTGGCTGGTGGCGGTAAAGCCTTCACGGGAGAACAGACGCTGACCGAAGGAGCCTTCGCGCTGGACGGACATGTCCATCGCAGCATGGCCCTCCATCGACCCGGCCAGCCCCCGTTCCGCCTGTGCACGGGCCTCGCGCAGCAGGTTCTCGCGCAGGCACAGCCGGAACAGGAGAGCCAACACGATGATCATGATGGGGCCGCCCACGAATTCGGCGGCGGTGAACTGCCAGCCCATCAGCAGCGCGAGGATGACGCCGAGCTCCACGACGAGGTTGGTGGAGGCGATCTCGAAGGCCATCGCGGCGGTGAAGTTCGCGCCCTTGCGGAACAGCGAGCGGGCCAGCGCCACCGCGGCGTAGGAGCAGGACGAGGAGGCGGCGCCCAGACCCGCGGCGACGGTGAGGGTGCGGGGGCGGTCGTCGCCGAGCAGGGAGACGATGGTGGACTTGCGGACCACGGCCTGGACGACGGCGGACAGGGCGAAGCCGAGGATCAGGGCCCAGGTGATCTCCCAGGTCATGGATCCGGTGATCGACAGTGCGTGCAGTACGGCGTGCATCTGTGCAGCCTTCCCTCCGAGGTGCCGCGTACGGCCGGCGGACACGCCCGTGGGGGAGGTGAGTTCGCCGGGCCGGGCCGGGCCGGGGCGGGGTGCGGGGCGCCACCGTGCGGGCGGCGCCCCGCCGCGAGTCAGCCGACGCGCAGTGTCAGGGCGGCGGTGTGGAGCGTGCCGCCGGTCCGGAACTGCAGGAACAGCCGCCAGTTCCCGGAATCCGGCAGTTCGGCGTGGAACTTCAGGTTCGGGCCGCCGTGGTCGCCGGTGGCCTCGGTGGTCGGGTGGAGGTGGGCGAACGCGGCGTCGCCTTCATGGAAGGCGGTCAGGTGGGCGTAGGTGTCCAGGTAGGGCTGCAGGTCGGTGACGGGCTTGCCGTTCTGGGCGACCGAGAGCGTCAGCGGGTGCGCCATCCCCGCCATCGGCTCGCCCGTGACCGTGACGGTGTACCCGTCGGCCTCGGCGGTGGCGGCGGGCGCGGGCAGCGGGATCTTCGTGGCGGTGCCGGGCACGGTGACGGTGTGCGACAGCACGAAGCCCTTGCCCTTGCCGGGCCCGGCGTCGGGGGTGAAGGAGGCGAACATGCGCCAGGAGCCGGGGGTGAGGGAGGCCAGGTCCGCGCTCCAGGTGCCGTCGGCGGCCATGGCGGGATGGATGTGGTGGAAGCCGGTCAGGTCGGAGCGGATGGCGTAGAAATGCATCCGCTTGGTCTGATCGACGGCGAACCCGGTGACCGGCTTGCCGTCCGGGCCCGTGACCGTGAACCGGTACGCGGCCTGGTTGCCGGACGGCAGGGCCGTGTCCTTCGGGATGAGGCGGTAGCCGTCCTTCGCGTCGGACAGGCCGTTGCCGGAGGCCATGTGGTCCATCCCGGGCATGTCACCCCTCGCCGGCGACGCGCCTCCCGAGGAGGACGCGGAGGACGTGGCGCCGGCCGAGGAGGACGCCGTGGAGGTGGCGCCGTGGTGCATGCCGGGCATGGACGAGGAGCCGCTGGAGGAGCCGCAGGCGGCCAGCGTCAACGCGAGAGCGGCTGAGGCACCGACCGCTGCGAGGCCGCGGCGGCGCGCGGTGAAACGGGACGAGGACGAGGTGACCATCGAGGTGGAGTCTTTCCGGATGGGCGCACCACACCGGTGGCGCGCGGAATCGAGCAGGACACGGTGCCGGTAGCCGGCCTGGGCCGGAATCCGGTGCGTGCCTGTCACGTCCGCGCGACGCACACCTTCAGCAGGAGACCGCGCCCGCCGCCCGGTGGCCCGCGCCGTCCCGTCCCGGCGACCGCTGCCCGCAGCCGGGCCAGCGCCCACACGGCGGGCGCCACGGCGCCTGCCACGACAAGCAGATCGGGCGCGGGCAAGGCGACTCGTTCGTGGGCCGGGGTCGAAACGCACAGCGTCCCGGGCATCCCGGATGCCTCCGCCGCCCGGACAGCGGGGCCTGCACCGTGCGCAGCCGAAGGATGGGCCCTGGCCATTGCGGCGCTGTCCTGGCCGCCGCTCATCGGCGTCGTCGCGACTGTGGACATAGCCCCGTGACAGCCCTCGGCGGCGCCGGCCGGAGCACCGTGCATGAAGAACAGACCGAACAACACCGCGCACGACACCAGCAGCCGGGCCGTGGCCTGCCTGCCGGTGGTCAGTGCGCTGTTCACGACCTGCGCCCCTTTCCTGCTTCTTGCACTACGTGCCGCCGCACGGCACGATGATACCCCCACAGGGTATCCCCTGTGCCGGTCACCCCCTGCCACGGGAACGCGGCAGGAACGCGGTGCCGCCGTATGCGCTCCCCTGAAGCGGCACATGCGCCTCACGGCTGCGTGAGGATGTCGCTCACCCGGTGGGCGTAGATCACCCGTCCGCATGGCGTGGGGTCGGGCGTCGCACAGGAAGGGTCGTTGATGTCGGCACGGTGCTCGCTCTGCGACCAGAGCAACGGTGCCGCGCCGGTGCCCTGCCCGTGCTCGTAGTACATGTCCTCGGCGCCCACCGCCGTGCGGATCTCGCCGCCGGACACCGCCAGGACACCGTCGCCTCCCACCGCTGCCCGCCACAGGCTGGCGTCGCTGTACCGGTGGCTCTGGTTGAGGTACCAGCGGTCGGCGTAACGGACCGCTCCCTGAACCTGTTTCACGGGCAGCGCGTAGGTGGCGACTGCTGACACCTGGCCGTCGGCAGTCGTCACGAGTGATCCGTCCGTGTCGTTGATGGGGAGGGCGCCGACACGGCCGTTGCCGGGATGGGCGGAGTCGGTGGTGCAGTACTCGCCCATGATGAGCTGCGGGGGACTGCTGCTGCGGTCGACCGAGAGGTAGGACGCCTTGGGCGCCCCACTCGACTCGCACGTGCCGGCCGAGCCGTTGTGCTGGGCGCTGACGAAATCGTACGAGCCCACCTGCGGCAGGACGTACCGATAGCCGTAGGAGTACCAGACGTTGCTCTGTCGTCCCACCTTGCCGTTGTCCTGGACGTTGCTGCTCAGGCCGTCGGGAGTGCTGTTGTTCGTGGCGGGGTTCCGGTCCGGGTCGAGGTCGAGGATGTCGCGCAGGTCGAACACCTTCAGTCCGTGGAGGGCATCGGTGACGTAGAGGCGGTACTTGTACCAGGCGATCCCACCGGCGTGGATGTCGATCGCCCGGTACGAGATGTGCCCGTAGGAGTTGTAGTACGGGTACGCGAGGAGTACGTGGCGGTACTTCCCGGTGGCCGGGTCGAGGAAGGACAGGCGCACCCCCTTGTCGGCACACGCGGGCGTACCGGCCGGCGTGCAGGCGGTGGAGTCGTCGTACCAGGACGTGATCACGGGCCGCTTCGTGCCCCAGTACTCGTCGGCCTGGGCATCCGAGACGCCGGTGATCCCCTGGGGGGTCCATTCCCTGCTCAGGGCGTCGTCGTCGCTCCAGCAGTACTTGACGGCGGGAGCCAGCGGAGCGATGCCGCCGTCGCCGGCGCCGAACGGATCGGTCGCGCAGGCCGTTCCGCTGCTCACGGACCTGTCGGCCTGGCTGAGCAGGTTCTGGACGCCCTGTGTGGGCAGCGAGGCGGTCAGATCGGCGACGCGTTCACTCAGGTCGGTGGCCGCGAGGCCGAACCCGCCGTCGACCGTTGACGCCACGCGGGCAGTTGTCACCCGTACGGCGGCCGACCGCGGGCTCGCCGGCGCCGCCGCAGCCTGCCCGGGCCGCCACAGCAGTGCACCGGCGACGAGCGCCAGGGCCAGGGCCAGGAGACGGGCCGCCCGGCGCGGGCCGCGTCGGTCGTGGGGAGTCTTCATCGTGACGTCAGCCTTTTGGTCGGGGGACGGGCGCGCAGCGGACGCTGTGACGAAGACGGTGCGCCGGACGAGGCTGCTCGGTCAACCACCCGAAACCGCCGAAGCGGTGCTCGTCACCCGCAACACTCGTGCGGAAGACGGGAGTTGTCCATCGCCGGTACGGCACGAACGCCGACGCGGCCGTTGCTGCGACGACACCGGCTCCAACTGGCGTTCCCCGCCGATGCGGACCGGCACTCACACCGGGACCCGGACCCGCGAGCCGTGGTCGCCCGCCGCGGGATCGACGGGCCTGAACCTTGCACTGAGCAACAACGGCCTTGCGTTCACGGTCAATGCGGCGGACGGCCGCCGGTGAAAGGCTCGCCGCGGTTCCACTGCCGCGAGCGTGCCGCGGCCCATGGCCGGGGGCCGTTCTGGACAGGCTGAGGGGGAGAGCCTCGTGAAGATGAGCAGACGACTGCCGTGGTGGCTGGCACTGCTGTGCCCGCCACTGCTCCTCGCCGGACTGCTGCAGGGCAGCGTCCCCGCCTCCGCACTGACCACCGTCACCGCGCAGTCCTCCGCGCATGCCGGCGCACCGCGCAAGGAGAAGTCCGTACCCGGTCGCCCCTTGCCCGCCGTGGCCAGGCGCCACGACCGGGAGGCCGGCTCCGCCGCGTCACCGGCGGCGCCCACCTGGCCGGCGGCGCGTTCCGGCACCCTCGACGTCACCAAGGGACGCACCACGAGGCTTCCCGGGACCGGGCTCGCCCTGACGGCCACCGCGAACACCGCGCCCCGGGTCGCGGTGCGCACCTACGACCGGGCCACGGCGCGCCGGCTCGGAGCCCTCGGATACGTCTTCACCGCGACCCGCGCCGACGACGCGGTGCCTGAGCCCGGACCCGCACCGGATTCCGCGGCCGTCACGATCGACTACGCGTCGTTCCGTCACGCCGCCGGCGGTGACCTGGCGAGCCGGTTACGGCTGGAGCGTCTGCCGCGGTGCGTGCTGGATGCCCGGCCGTGCCGGGGTCGGGCAGCCTACGTCCCCGCGGACGACGACGTCGACAAGGGGCGGATCACCGCCCGGGTGCCTCTGGCCGGCAACGCGGTGTACGCCCTGGTGAGCACCGCGTCCGGTGGTTCCGGCGACTACCGGGCCACCGACCTCAAGGCGTCCGGCAAGTGGTCCGTCGGTCCCGAGTCGGGTGACTTCCGGTACTCCTACCCGCTCCCGCTGCCCCCTCCGCCCTACGGCAAGGCGCCGGATCTGTCGTTGGAGTACTCCTCGCAGTCGGTCGACGGCCGGACCTCGGCCTCGAACAACCAGGCGTCCTGGGTGGGGCTGGGCTGGGACCTGAACCCCGGGTTCATCGAGCGCAAGTACCGGGCGTGCGTCGACGACGGAAGCCCGACCCTGTCCGACCTGTGCTGGCACTCGCCGTACTCGGGCGCGGAGGACGGCGCGGAGTACGTCATCTCCCTCCAGGGCACGACGACCGAGCTGATCAAGGACGGCAACGGCAGGTACCACGCGGAGGACGACCCGGGCTGGAAAGTCGAGCACACCTACGACGGTGCCAACTCCGACAACAGCAAGGAAGCCTGGGTGGTTTCCACGGACGACGGCACCCGCTACTTCTTCGGCTACCACGAGGACTCCAACTGGACGGTGCCGGTCATCGGCAACGACAGTGGCGAGCCCTGCCACGACGCGGCGCAGTCGCTGTGCCGCCAGACGTACCGCTGGAACCTGGACGAGATCCGTGACCCCGACGAGAACGACACCCGGTTCTCATGGACCAAGGAGACCAACTACTACAAGCGCTTCTCCAACGGCGACAAGGAGTCCTACGACAGGGGCGGATACCTCAGCCGGGTCGAGTACGGCATGCAGACCGGCGAGAAGCCGGCCGACCGTGTGGACTTCACCACCGCCTACCGCTGCCTGTCCGACGTCACGAAGCAGAGCCCCGACTGCGCGGCGCCGACCTCGTCCAGCGACAGCGACTACCCCGACGTACCCGTCGACCTGATCTGCACCAGCGGGCAGGCCTGCACCAAGAACTCCCCCGCCTTCTTCGTCACGCGGCGCCTGGCGTCGATCACCACACAGGTCTGGGACCCGGCCACCTCGGCCTACCTCCAGGTCGACCGCATCCAACCCACCTACGCGATGCCCGACCCGCCCGGCGCGACCGACGCCATGCTGTGGCTCAACTACATCCAGGTGCAGGGCACATGGGCGGCGAACGTCACCCTGCCCGCCGTGGACTTCGACGGGGCCTGGCTCAACAACCGGGTCGACTACCCCGGCGGTGACTCCACCAAGGCGATGCCCATGCGCCGTATCACCAGCATCCAGAACGGGCTCGGCGGCGCGACGGACATCCACTACGGTCACGGTTCCGCCGCCGCCACCTGTCCCAGCGACGGTTCCGACTCCACCTGGGAGTCGGGCAAGCACTGGGACACCAACGACCAGGAGTGCTTCCGCGTCGACTACCGGCCCGAAGGCTCCTCCTCGACCGTGCACGGCGTCTTCCAGAAGTACCTGGTGACCAGGCTCGACCAGGTCGACCTGATCGGTGGCTCGCCCACCAGGACCACCCAGTACGACTACCTGGGCACACCGGCCTGGCACTACGACGACGACCTCACCACACCCGCCGACCAGCAGCAGTGGGCCGACTGGCGCGGCTACGCCACCGTCCGGCAGACCGACGGCAGCGGCCCGTCCGGGCAGCGCACGGTCACGGAGACCACCCACTTCCGCGGTATGGACGGGGACAAGCTCAAGAGCGGCGGCACCAAGAACGTCAACCTCACCGACTGGGACGGCAACCAGTTCGCCGACAACCACGCCAAGAGCGGCGAGACGCTGCAGACCCGCCACTACCGACTGAACTCCGACGGCTCACGCACGGAACTCGCCTCCGAGCGGTACACCTACTGGGACTCGGGCGTCACCGCGAACGGCCCCGGCCTGCACAACGCCCACATGATCCGCCCGTACCAGACCCGGTCCCGGCAGCTGAGGTCCGACGGCACCTGGCGGCAGACCGGCAGCGACAAGGACGGCTACAGCGCCGCCAACGGTGGACTGCCCACCCGGACGGTCCAGTGGGGCGAGATCGGCACCGCGGCCGACAACACCTGCAGCGAGATCACCTACGCGCAGAACACCGCCGACTGGCGCTGGATGCTGGACTATCCCGAAACCCAGGAGACGCACAACGGCGACCCGGACGCGAGCACCACGCAGTGCCCGGGGCCGGTGGTGGCCCGCACCGTGACCCTCTACGACAACGCCACCGCACCCGGCACCGGCGACCAGCCCATCGACGGCAACCCGACCGAGATCCGCCGTTACTGGAACGACACCTCCCACTCCGACGAGAAGAAGATCTACGACCAGTACGGCCGCCTCACATCCGACACCGACCCGCTCAACCACACCACCACGACGTCCTACACCCCGACCAGCGGCTGGCCGGTCAACGGCACCAGGACGACCAACCCGCTCAACCAGAGCACCACGACGTACACCAGCCGCGCCTTCGGAGTGGTCACCCGCACCATCGACCCCAACGGGCTCACCACCACCACCGACTACGACGGTGCCGGCCGGCTGGTCCGGGTGTGGCTGCCGACCGAACCCAAGCCGAACGGCGTGGACGTCCCGCCGCCGACCGGCGCGGTGCCCTCCTACGAGTACACCTACCGCGTCACCGTCGACGGCACCGCCCCCAACTCGCAGCCGGACAAGCCGACGGTCGTGACCGCGCGCCGACTGCAGTCGCTCACCGACGGCACCCCCCAGTGGCTGCCGACATACACCTATCTCGACGGCTTCGGCCGCACGCGGGAGGTCCAGGCACCCAGCGCCGCCCGCACCGGCGGCCGCACGGTCACCGTCACCACGTACGACGACCGCGGCCTGACCAAGGGCACCTCGGCAGCGCTCTACAACACCCAGGCGCCCGGCGACGACCCGGACCTGCTGCTCAACCCGGCTCCCACGGAGATCCCCTCGTGGACGGAGAAGACCTACGACGCCCTGCAGCGGGAGACCTCCAGCACGCTGTACGGCTACGGCGCGGTCGACTGGACGACCACCACCGCCAACTACGGCGACGGAAAGGTCGTCACCCCACCACGAGGTGCCCGGACCGCCTACTGGAACGACGGCCTGGACCGGCTCGCACGGGTGCAGGAGAACGTCCCCACGGGCAGTGACGTGCCGCCCTCCACGACCCCCACCACCAGCTACACGTACACACCCCGCGGAGAGACGGCCACCATCACCGACGCGGCCGGCAACCTCACCTCCTACGGCTACGACTGGCTCGGCCGCCGCACCAGCACCCGCGACCCCGACGCGGGCCCCTCGACCACCACGTACGACCCGGCGGGCAACGTCCTCACCACGGTCGACGCGGCCGGAAAGACCCTCTCCTACACCTACGACGCGTTGAACCGCAAACGCACCGAATGGTCCGGCGGCGTGGGCAACACCAAGCTCGCCGAATGGACCTACGACACCGTGCCCATGCCCGGCCAGACCGGCACACCCACCAAATTCGTCCTCGGCCGCCCCGCCACGACCACCCGCTGGAGCGGAGGTCAGGCCTACCGAGCCGACGTCACCGGCTACGACCTGCGCTACCAGGTCACCGGCCGCACATGGACGGTGCCGTCCGCCGAAGGAGCGCTGGCCGGCACCTACACCTACGGCTACGGCTACGACCGCGCGGGACACCAGACCTGGATGACCTATCCAGCGGCCGGTGGCCTGCCCGCAGAGAAGGTCACCACCGGATACACGGCCACCGGCCGGCCGGACACCCTGACCGGCGACACCGCCACCTACGTGAAGTCCAGCATCTACTACGGCAACGGAGTGCTCCAAGGCCGGAGTTACGGGGCCGACGGCAGCGTGCAGCGCCAGTACGGCTACGAAAGCTCCGGCGCCCAGCGCCTGTCGTCCGTGCAGAGCTACGTCGCCGGCGACCGGGTGCAGTACGACACCTACGCCTACGACGACGACAGCGACCTGACCTCCGTCACCGACCAGACCCAGGCCGTACCGCAGAACCAGTGCTACGGCTACGACGCCCTGCAGCGCCTGAGCAACGCCTGGACCACCACGGCGGCCTGCTCCACCGGCCCCGCGGGCGCCGACAAGACGGGCACCGACCCCTACCGGCTGACCTACTCCTACGACGCCGTGGGCGACATGACCGCCGTCACCGACGACGGCGCCACGCGCACCTACGCCTACCCCGACCCCGGGCCGACGGCGGTGCGCCCGCACGCGGTCACCTCCGTGGGCTCCGACACCTACGGCTACGACGCCGACGGACGCCTCACCGCACGCTCGGTCGGCGGCACCGCGTCCACCCTGGCCTGGACCGACAACGGTTCCCTCGCCTCGGTCACCAGCACGGGCGCGACGACGTCGTTCGCGTACAACGCCGACGGCGACCGGCTGGTCCGCCGCACGTCGACCGGAACGATGCTCTACCTCGACGGCATGGAACTGACCCGCACCGGCACCACGGTCGGCGCGACGCGCTACTACACCTCGGGCGGCAGCGTCGTCGCCCTGCGCACGCCCGACACCCTGCAATGGCTGGCCAACGACCAGCAGAACTCCACCCAACTCGCCATAGACGCCACCACCGGCAAGGTCTCGCGCCAGCGTTACCTCCCCTACGGCGCGCACCGCGGCACCACCGACGCCCTGCCCCTGACCGACCGAGGCTTCCTGGGCAAGACGGAGGACGCGGACACCGGCCTCGACCAGATCGGCGCCCGCTACTACGACCCGTCCCTGGGCCGTTTCATCTCCCCGGACCCCCTGTACGACACGACCAAGCCCCAGTCCCTGAACGGCTACACCTACGCCGACGGCAACCCGACGACGTTCAGCGACCCGACGGGACTGCGCAAGTGCTGGCACGATGCGGACGGTCAGACGTGCGTCGCCACGCCCGGAGACAACGGTGGCGGGGGCGGCCCCGAAAGCAGCCCCAGCAACCCTGGCAGTGGTGGTAGCAACGTCTGCGGTTACTGCGGTGGTTCCCCGGGCCCCGCCCCGGTTGCCGCACCTGAAGTGCCTCAGATCCCGCTCATTTTCCCGCCTTATCCGCCCCGCTTGCCGTTCCTGTGCACCATCCCCAACCTCATCGGTCAAGACAGTTGCGGTTTCTCCAAGCCCAAGTGTCCTCATAACTGCATGGACGACGAGGGACTCCTGGCCCATTGGATAAGCGGCAGGGGCAACCGTAACGAGGTCTTCACCCAGAACGACCCTCTCACTCAATACCTGATGACATCGCCTTTCATCAGGCGAGCCGGCCTGCGGATCGCCGATGATTTGCACCGGTCGGGACTCAGTTCAGGCTCGACGGCCTACCAAGACCCGCATACCCCTGCTCAGTTCTTGAGGGATTACGCGGGATACGTCTCTCACGGCCGTTTGGGCAGCAACTATGCCGAAGCGTTCCTCGGCTCGTACATGTTGTCTTGGAGTACCACGCCCGTTGGTGACGGCGTCGCTGTGGCTCACTTCACCGTCACCAATGTCACCTCGATGAACTCGGTGTTTCATCCCGAGATCGTAGGTGTGCGGAGCAAACTGCCCGGGCCGATCCTGCACGAGACATTCCTCTTTGATCAGGCCATCCGCTATTGACCAGCCGGTCACAGAACTCATCCGACGCAACCCGGTCGTCCCCGCCCGCGCCCTAGGAGTCATGTTGCCCAACCGTCGAGTCCAGTCTCTGCTGACGGCGCTTGCCGCGCTGGCCGCCGCACTCGTCCCAGCCGCCACCGCAGTGGCCAGCCCGCCCACGTCTCACGCCCACCGAGCCGTGGCGGCCGCCGCCCCCGGTGGCGCAGCCGCCCGCGCCGACGTCAACGGGGACGGCATCGCCGACATGGTCGTCTCCACCGGCGCCCGGCTCACCTTCGCCGGGGACCCGAACGCCGAGGGGCTCGACAAGGGCGGGTCCGTCTACGTCATACCCGGCGGCGGCACGCTCCCCGCCGCGCCGGCCGTGGCGGTCAGTCAGGACAGCCACGACTTCGTGCCGGGAACGGGGGAGTCCGACGACACCTTCGGGGCCGCGCTCGCGACCGGCGACTTCAACGGGGACGGCCTCGCCGACGTCGCGATCGGCAACCCCAGCGAGAGCATCAACGCCAACCTCGCTGTCGGCATGGTCACCATCCTGTACGGCAAGCGCCAGTCGCCGTACCTGGGGCTCATCCCCAACGGCCTGGCCCAGATCGACCAGGGCGTGCCCGGCATCCCCGGTGACAACGAGGCCGGCGACCGCTTCGGCGCGAGCCTCGCGGTCGGCGACTTCGACGCGGACGGCTTCGCGGACCTCGCGATCGGCGCCCCCGGCGAGGCCATCGGCAGCACCCAGCGCGCGGGCGCGGTCACCGTCCTGTTCGGCAGCGGCAACGGGATCACGGCGAGCCGTTCCGCCGGCCTCTCGCAGGACACCTCGGGAGTCCCCGGCACCCCGGAGACGGGAGACAAGTTCGGCTGGTCGGTCGCCGCAGGAGACGTGACCGGCGACGCCAAGGACGACCTGGTGGTCAGCGCGCCCGGAGAGGCGGTCAGCGGAGTGTCCGACGCCTGGGGCGGCGTCGTGGTGGTCCCCGGCTCGCCGGGAGGCGTGAACGCGGCCGCCACCAGTTCCATCAGCGTCCAGGACACCCACACCCAGGACCACCTCCGCACGGTCGCCGTCGGCCGCTTCCACGGCGGCAACAACGCCGACGTCCTGGTGTTCGCCGACCGCGAGTCCGGCGCTCCCCAGTACTCCGGTGCTCTCGTCGTCGCCCGCGGCGGCTCAGGAGGCATCAGCCCCAGCCGGGTACAGACCATCAGCCAGAGCAGCCCGGGCATACCCGGTACCCCCGAGGAGAACGACTTCTTCGGCGGCTCCCTCGCCGTGGGCGACCTCGACGGCGACGGATACGCCGACCTGGCGACAGGGTCGCTGCGCGAGAACAACACCGGAACGGTGACACTGCTGCGCGGCGGCAGCGCGGGCCTGTTGTCCGCCCCGGGCGCCACCTTCGACGAGAACGCCGCGGTGATCGGCGCCGGCGCCCAGGTCGGTGAGGGCTTCGGCTACGGGCTCAGGATCCTGGACGTGACGGGCGACGGACGGCCCGAACTGCTGGTGACCGCCCCCTGGGAGGACGGCTCCTTGCAGGCCGGAGCCCTGTTCGTGCTGAACACCGCCCTCAGCGGGGACAGTCTCACCGTCACCGGCTCGCAGGTCCTCACCCGCGGTGCACTCGGCGGCGGATCCAACTTCGGCCCGGCCACGCCCTTCGCGGGTGGCGCCGTCGTCACACTCGACTCCAACGAACAGCCGCAGCGCGCCCCGCGGGAGCTGCTGCCCGCCGCACGAGCGGAGCATGGCGCCCACCGGTGAGGACGGAGCACGGGGGGCGTCCCGGGGCCTACCGCAGCAGCCGCTTGCGGTAGGCCCCGGGCGTGACCCCGTACGCCGACTTGAAGGCCCGGCTGAACACCGCCGGATCCCGGAAGCCCCATCGCCTCCCGACCTGGCCGACGCCGCGGCCGACGAGAGCGGGGTCGGCCAGATCCGCCCGGCAGCGTTCCAGCCGCCGTTGACGTACGTAGGTGCCGACGGTCCGCCGGTCCCGCTGGAAGAGATGATGCAGATACCGCACGGAGATGTGGTGGGCGGCGGCTATCGAGGCCGGTGAGAGACCGGCGTCGGCAAGGTGGTCCTCGATGAACGCCATGATGTCCCGGAGCAGCCCGTCGACGGGTGACGCGCCGGTCCACGGGGCACGCCCCGGACCGCCGTCCGTCCCGCGTGAAGTCACGGCACCTGTGCTTCTCCGCCCCCTTGAGACGACCTGGCTCGCAGCGTTCACGTGAACCCCCCGGAGTCCTTACGTACGGCAGGTCGGCCGGCCCGATGCACAGCCGCCCCGGATGCCGACGAGTGTGGCCGGGCGCGCTCGCGGCGGCCATCGGCGCCGGGCAACTGACCCAAGTCCGGGACGCCCCGCCCATGACCTGCGAGGATGCGACAGACGCGGGCGACACGGCGGGACGCCGGAACGCGCCCAGAGGAACGGTCGTGGCACGACGGACCGAGTGGGGGAGGGGCGTAGTGGGCCGCTGGCGACCCTTGCCCGGAGACCTGCCGATCGAGGTCGTCCGGCTGGTGCGGGAGCTGCGCCTGTGCCTGGACAGATGCGAGGCGAGCGCGGCGACCGTCGCCGCCAGGACCGGGTACAGCCGCAGTTCCTGGCGGCGCTACGTCAACGGTTCACGGCTGCCGCCCTGGCCCGCGGCGGAGGCACTGGGCGCGATGGCGCATGCCGACCGGGAGCACCTGCGGGTGCTGTGGGAGTCGGCCGCACACGCCTGGCAGCGGGGGCAGCCCCCGGACGCCTGGCCGGAGTCACCGTCTCCCGCGGCGCTCGGCGCCCCGGACCCGCACGGGTTTGCCGGCAAGCCGCCGGGCCACGCATCCTCGCCGCCGGCCTTCCGGTCGTCCGGGCGACCCGGGACACCGGCCGGCCCGCCCACGGTCCGGGTCGGCGTCGTGGCCGTCTGTGTGGTTCTCGCCGTCGTCGTTCTGATATGGCCGTGGAACGCCGGGTCGGCCGGCCGTCCACCGGAAGGTGTGCCGACGGGCCTGCCCGCTTGGCCGTACCCCCTGGCGAGCGGGGTCGGTACCGCGGCGTCCGGATGCCGGTCGACCTCCTGCGAAGGTCTGGACCCCGGCCGGGAGGGATGTGACGGCGACCGGGTGACCGTACACCGCCTGCGGGCGTACGGTCAGGTTCTGGAGCTCTTGTACAGCCCGGCATGTGAGGCCAGTTGGGCCGAGGTCGAGTCGGCGGACACCGCGGCCCACCTGCGCATCGCCACGAGGGGTGGGCAGGGGAGGCCGGCCCCGGCCGGCGCGGCCCGCACCCCGATGATCGCGGGCGGTCCGGGATCGGCGACGGCCACTGTGGTGGTCAGCGGCCACCAGCTGGGGGTCACGCGGTACGACAGTTGGATCGACCGCGTCACCGGCACAGGGTCAGGGTGACCTCGTCGGTCCGCAGCGGGCGGAACACCCCGGCATCGTAGACCTCGAGGAATCCGTCCGCGTCGCGGCGCAGCGGAAGGTCGTACCGCTCACCCCGGTAGACCGTCCAGCGGCCCACCGGGGCCAGGCGTGCCGCGGCCGTGCCCCAGGTGGCCGGACCCACCATGCCGTCCGCCGAGAGGTGGTGATTGCTCTGCCATGCGCGGGTCGTGTCGGCCGTCGGACCATCGTATGTACACGAGACCTGTCTTCTCGCCGCGTAGCCGTCGGCCCACAGGATCGCCTGCCACAGGCCCACGACATCACTGCGCGTGGTACGGCCCGACTCCAGCAGGCCTGCGGTGTGGAGGTCGGGGAGGAACCGAACGGCAGGCTCCCGCTCGTCCTCAGGCCGGGTGGCCCCCGTACACAGCGCTCCGACGACCAGCACACACAGCGCGGCCCCCGCCGCGGTCTTTCCACGCATGCGACCGTCTTAGCCGCGTCCGCGGTCACCGGCCAGGGAATTTGGCGGAATTGATGGTGCTGGTGGCCAATGCGCCGCCGATACGGTGGGGGGACACGTGGGAGAACTGGTGGTGGGGGATCTCAGTGACCTACTGGAAGCCACTGCCGGACGGCCTCGCATCGGACGTCCGACAACTGGTCACCGAGCTGAGGACGTTGAAGACCCGCAGCGGACTGAGCCTGGCGGCGCTCGCGGAGCGAACCCCGTACAGCAAGTCCTCCTGGGAGCGATACCTCAACGGCAAGACGCTGCCGCCACGGCAAGCGGTCACCATGCTGGGGGAGTTGTCGGACGCGGAGCCCGCCCGGCTCGCAGCGCTGTGGGAACTGGCCAACGCCGCCACGCACGATCAGCAGGCAGAGGGCGGACGGCCCGTACAACCCGCCCCGCGGTCCGAACCGCCCGCTGCCCGCACCGAGGCCGCTCCGCCGCCGTCCGACGAGGGGCGGCGTCGTCGGCGCGACGTACGGCTGCTCTGGACGGCGGCCCTGCTGCTGGTCCTCGTGCTCGTGGGCACCGCGGTCGTGCTGGTCCACGGGGACTCGTCGGCCGGCACCGCACAGGCCGCCATATCGGAGCCCGGGGGCAGGCCAGCCGACGTCAACTGCTTCGCGGACAGCTGCGCCGGCAAGGACCCGAAAGAGGCAGGCTGCGGGGGGGACGCGTGGACCGCGGCCCTGACCAAGGTCCAGCAGGTCTATGTGGAGCTGCGCTACAGCGACGCCTGCCGGGCGGCGTGGGCCCGCATCAGCTGGGGACGTCCCGGCGACATCGCGCGCATCGTGGGCCGGCACGACAGCGCCCGCCAGAACAAGGTGCACTACGACACCGACACCTACAGCCCCATGCTCGCCGCCCCCACCCCATCGGCCGTCAGGGCTTGCGCCGTCCTCACCTCGGGCCGGCACGGCTGTACGGGCCCAGGCGGGGACCAACGGCTCACCGAACCCCCGAATCCTCCTGCCCCCACACTGTCACCCACGGATGACACGTGACCGTGGCGGCGCTGACGGAGGCGCGCAAGGAGATCGAGCGGGGCGTGTCCCTCGTGAGCCCCCACCGTGACGATCTGGTTCTCGAACCGTCAGCCGCTCATGTTGTCGCACCGGATGAGCAGGACGCTGGAGTATGTTGTGGGGATGACTACCGGGACGGCACTGCGCCACACACGGATTGGTGACCCGGTGCTCTTCTGAGCACCGTGCGGGCGAGTGCGGGCCCGTTGCTCGATCGAGGATCCTGCGCTGCTGCGCGGGCTCCGCCTCCGTCGTGTTGATCACAGGCTCGACACATCAACCACGACAGGAGATTCCATGCCCACCAAGACGTTGCAGATTCCCACCGCGGACGGCCAGGCCGACGCGTTCGCCGCCTTCCCCGACCGCGGCGAGCAGCACCCGGGGGTGCTGATGTACGCGGACGGCTTCGGCATCCGGCCCGTGCTGCGGGAGATGGCCCGCGAACTGGCCGGGCACGGGTACTACGTGCTCGTCCCCAATCTCTTCTACCGGCACGGCCCGGCACCGGTGGTCGCGCTTCCCGAGCACATCGGAGAAGAGGTCCGGCCCGCGATCTTCGCCCAGCTGATGCCGCTGATCGAGGCGCACACCGCCGAACGTGTTCTGAGCGACGCCGACGCCTACGTCAGGTTCCTCACCGCCCAGCCCGAGGTCGGCGCCGGACCGGTGGCGGTGACCGGCTACTGCATAGGTGGCCTCCTGGCGATGCGCACCGCCGCGGCCCACGCTGGCCAGGTGGCAGCCGTCGCCGCATTCCACGGCCCGGTGGGCGTCGACGGGCCCGACCTCTTCTCCAAGCTCACCGCCCAGGTGCACCTCGGCCACGCCGAAGGCGACATGACGCCCGAGGCCCTCGGTGAGCTCAACCAGGCTCTGGACACCGCAGGTGTCAGCTACACCTCCGAGATCTACCCCGGCACCGTCCACGGCTTCACGATGTCCGACACCGACGCTTTCAGCGCCTCCGGGCTGAAGCGCCACTGGGACCATCTGATCCCTCTCCTGGACCGAACCCTGGGTAACAGCTGAGGCTCAGGCCCGGAACCAAACCTGGAGTACAGGGTGGCCCGCTAGCGCGGGGGCGGGCCGCCCGCTTCAGGCGGCAGTGCCGAAACCGGCTGCGGCTGAATCCTGCTTCAGGCAGCGGGGTGAAGTCGACGTCGGGTCACGAGGTCGCGACCGGCTTACCTGACCCGATTGCGCCGACCGAGCGTGAGGTGATCGACACCCTCACCGTCGTCGGTGACGCCCGCAGCCGCAGCGACGCGCTGGCCCGGTCCGCACGGCTCGTACGTCCGGACGCCACGCCGCGGGACGCCACGCCCGACGAGGAGCGTCCGGTCGCGCCACAATGACAGCAGGTGAGCCGACGAGACGAGGTGGTCGCGGATGAAGTTCGGGGTATCGACATTCGTCACCGACGAGGGCATTGGCCCCCGGGCGTTGGGGCCGGCCCTGGAGGAACGCGGCTTCGACTCCCTGCTGCTGGCCGAGCACTCACACATTCCGGTCAAGCGGGAGTCCCCGTACCCGGGGGGCGGTGAGCTGCCGCGGATCTACTACCGGACCCTCGACCCGTTCGTGGCGCTCGCCGCCGCGGCCTCGGTGACCCGTGACCTGCTCCTGGGCACCGGCATCGCTCTGGTGGTCCAGCGCGATCCGATCCACACCGCGAAGCAGGTCGCCTCCCTCGATCTGATCTCCGGCGGCCGGGCCGTGTTCGGGGTCGGCGCGGGCTGGAACCGCGAGGAGATGCGCAACCACGGGACGGACCCGGCCGTCCGCGGACGGCTCATGGACGAGCGCATCCGCGCCATGATCGAGCTGTGGACCAAGGAGGAGGCCGAGTTCCACGGCGACTTCGTCGACTTCGACCCCGTCTACGCCTGGCCCAAGCCGGTCCAGAAGCCGCATCCGCCCATCTGGATCGGGGGTGACAGCGAGCGCGCCTTCAAACGCGTCGCCGAGTACGGTGCGGCGTGGATGCCGAGCGATCTGCCGCTCGAGAAGCTGGGTGAACGCATCGCGCGTATGCGGCAGACGGCCGGTGACCGCCCGTCCGTCGTGGTGTACGCGGGCCGGCACGACCAGGAGGCGCTCGACACCTATGCCGAACTCGGCGTCGAGCGCGTCCTGTTGTATCTGCCGACCCTGCCGGAGAGCCAGACGCTGAGCACCCTGGACGAACTGGCCGAGGCCACGTCCGGCCACCGGTGACGGTGCGCGACCGCCGTTGAATCGGGGCTGACCGTGCCGGACATGGACGAGGACGAGGCGCGCCGCCGGTTCACGACCGCGCGGGTGGCACGCCTGGCGACGGTGGACGCGGAGCTGCATCCGCATCTGGTGCCGGTCGTCTTCGCGGCCCGGGGTGAGGAGATCGTCACCGCCGTCGACTGGAAACCGAAGAGGTCGCAGCGGCTGAGGCGGCTGGACAACATCGCGGCCCACCCGGCTGTCTGCCTGCTCGTCGACGCGTACGACGAGGACTGGGAGCGGCTGTGGTGGGTCCGCGCGGACGGTGACGCCCAGGTTGTGCCGCCCGGCACCCAGGGCGAGTACCCGGCGGCCGTCGCCCTGCTGCGGGAGAAGTACGCGCCGTACCGGCAGCGACCGCCGACCGGTCCGGCGCTCGTGATCGCCGTCCGCCGGTGGCACGGCTGGAGTGCCGCGTCGGAGGGTTGACCGCACCGCCTGCCGCGGCGGACCGGGGCCATTCCTGGCGCCCGTCGCAGCCTGGCCGGCGCCTGGGCCGTGCTCGAACTCCCCGCGGCGGTCAGTGACGGCGACCATGAGGACCCACGCTGATGACGTCGCTCGCCAGGAAGCCGTCAAAGCCACCGGTCGCCAGGCCGCTGCGCCTTCGGAGCCGGACGACCACGACCAGGAGCCGGGCAGGCCCCGCCGTGGCCTGTACCGCCGCCGCAGCCGACCCCGTACGGCGGCGACACCGCCCACCCATCGGACCGGGGGAGGGACGGCGTCGCCGCACGGCGAACCGCCCCGGCGCCGTTGGACTGGCCCTGCCGCGACCTCTGTCTAGGCCGCCTGGAGGACGCCGTGCTCATAGGGCAGGTCGCCTCGGCCGTCGCGGAGTTCGGGGACGAGATGGCGGAACGGCCGGTTCGGGGACGAGTTGGCGAAACGGCGGGTTCGGGGACGAGTTGGCGAGACGGCGGGTTCGGGGACGAGTTGGCGAAACGGCGGGTCCGGCGACGAGTCGGCGAGACGGCGGTGCACCACGCCTCTTCGTCACTGAGCGGACCTCGGCACTGCGCAGCACCGCACGGCCGTCCCGACCTGATCTCCAGGGTCCGCGTCCACGAGGATCGAGCGGCCCGCTCCCCACCGTGTACGGCAGGCGGGTCGCCCGAGCGCGCCCTTCACCAGCCTGCCGCGGCCCACATCGGACCGGTGGCGGTCGTTTGAACCCGGTAGGCGCGGAAACCCCGCCCTTGTTGTTGTCCGCGATAACCGTATTGTGGTCTTTTTCGGGGGACTCGACCGTCCGATCTTCCCGTGGGAGCACGTGATGAGCACAGCCACCCGCTCCGCCGCCCCTCTCCAGCAAGATCCCCTGGTCCGCGGCCTGGGCTGGGCCAGTGCACTCCTGGGCGTCCCCCAGGTCGCCGGTCCGGGGAGCTTCGCCCGGGCACTGGGCGTGGGGTACGCGCCCCGGCACCGTCTGGCCACCGCCGCGGTCGGTGTGCGTGAGCTGGCGGCGGCCGCCGCACTGCTGGGCCGACCGAAGCCCGCCTGGCTCTGGGGCCGCGTAGGCGGCGACGTGATGGACCTGACCATGCTGGCCAGGGCCCTGAAGAACCACGAGGGCCGCGGCCTCGGCCGGACAGTCGCGGCGACGGCCGCCACCACCGTCATCGCCGCCACGGACGTCTACGCGGCCGTGACCCGGACACACAGGAGCACACCAGTGGAACTGACCGCGACCACCACCGTCAGCAGGCCTCCGGACGAGGTCTACGGCTTCTGGCGCCAGCTGGACCAGCTGCCGCGGTTCATGGCACACCTCGACGAGGTACGTATCACGGGCCCCCGCACCAGCCACTGGAAGGCGAGCGCGCCGTTCGACAAGCAGGTCGAGTGGGACGCGGAGATCACCCGGGAGGTGCCGGGGCAGCTGATCGCCTGGCGCTCGGCGGACGGCGCCGACATCGACAACTCGGGCGAGGTCCGCTTCACGCCGGCTCCCGGCGGGCGCGGCACCGAGATCCACGTGACCCTGCGCTACGACATACCCGCCGGTCCGCTCGGCAAGGCGGCGGCGCGCTACTTCGGCGAGGAGCCCCACCAGCAACTGGACGACGACCTGCGGCGCGCCAAGCAGATCGCGGAGACCGGCGAGGTGGTCCGCTCCGAGGGCGCCCCCGGCGGCAAGCGAGCCCGCGGGGAGTTTCCGCAGCACCCGGCACGACCGCTGACCGAGGACGAGCTCAAGGAGGCCCTGGCATGAAGGCGAACTGCTGGACGGGCCGGAATTCGGTCGAGGTGCAGGACGTTCCCGATCCCTCGATCCTCAACAGCCGCGACGCCATCGTGAAGATCACCTCGACCGCCATCTGCGGATCCGACCTGCACCTGCTCGACGGCTACGTCCCCACCATGCAGAAGGGCGACGTCATGGGCCACGAGTTCATGGGCGAGGTCGTGGAGGTGGGCCCGGGCGTGGACGGCGACCGGCTCCGGGTCGGCGACCGGGTGGTCGTGCCGTTCCCCATCGCGTGCGGGGGCTGCGCGTCCTGCCGGGCCGAGCTGTACTCGTGCTGCGAGAACACCAATCCCAACGCGGGTATCTCCGAGAAGTTCTTCGGTCACCCGACGGCCGGCATCTACGGCTACTCGCACCTGACCGGAGGCTTCGCCGGCGGCCAGGCCGAGTACGCCCGCGCGGTGTTCGCCGACGTCAACGCGCTGAAGATCGAGTCGGACCTCACCGACGAACAGGTCCTGTTCCTCTCCGACATCCTGCCCACCGGATACATGGGCGCCGACATGTGCGACATCCAGGAGGGCGACGTCGTAGCCGTCTGGGGCGCCGGTCCCGTCGGCCAGTTCGCGATGGACAGCGCCCGGGTGCTGGGCGCCGACAAGGTCATCGCGATCGACAAGGAGACCTATCGGCTCGACATGGCCGCCGCACAGGGCTACATCACGATCAACTTCGAGGACGTGGACGTACGGTCGGCCCTGCTGGACCTCACAGGGGGACGGGGTCCGGACAAGTGCATCGACGCGGTCGGCATGGAGGCCACGCACGGCGCCACCCACGTGCACCTGTACGACCGGGCCAAGCAGGCCGTCCGCGCAGAGACCGACCGGCCCCACGCGCTGCGCCAGGCCATCCTGTCCTGCCGTAGCGGCGGCGTCGTGTCGGTCATCGGTGTCTACGGCGGGCTCGTGGACAAGTTCCCGGCCGGAGCCTGGATGAACAGGTCCCTGACCCTGCGTACCGGGCAGTGTCATGTACAGAAGTACATGAAGCCGCTGCTCGGCATGATCGAACAGGGCAAGATCGACCCCACCCGCGTCATCACCCACCGTCTGCCCCTGACCGACGCGCCCCGCGGCTACGAGCTGTTCAAGAACAAGCAGGACCGCTGCGAGAAGGTCGTCCTCAAGCCCTGACAGGCACCTTCCACGGTGGCCGGGGCCCGTCCCGGTGCGGACCGCTCCCAGAGGTGCCTGAGCCGGAGCAGCCGGCCCCGGCCCCGGTGCTGAACCTCATGACCGCGTCGACCGGCCGGTCCAGGAGGCCAGGGAGTCACGCGGCGAGAGTGCGGGGCCGCCGAGGTCCTCGAGCCAACGGCACTTCAGGCAGATACGGCACTTCAGGCAGATACGGCATCACTTGCTGGTACGGCTCTGGATGGGTACCCGGGGCATCGTCAATCCGAGGGCCTGCGCCGACGAGGAGTGTGCGGTGAGTACGAGTGACATCCCCAGGGGGAGCGCAACCAGTACGCGGTCGGCCGGTTCGCTCCGGCTGGACCTGCTCGGTATCTACCTCAACGATCACCTGGCGGGGTCCACGACGGGCTCCCGCCGCGCACGCTACGTCGCCGACGCGACCCGGGGCACCTCGCTCGGCGACGTGCTGGAACCGATCGCCGAGGAGATCGAGCAGGACCGGGCGAGCCTGCTGCAGATCATGGGCCGGCTCGGGGTCCCGGCACGCCGGTACAAGGTCCTGGCGGCCGGCACGGTCGAGTGGGCGGGGCGGTTCAAACCCAACGGACGCATCATCGGCCGCTCTCCGCTGACCACGGTGGTGGAACTCGAGTTCCTGCGGCTCGGCGTCGAGGGAAAGGCGGCCGGCTGGCGGACGCTCCGCGCACTCGCCGACACCGACGACCGCCTCGGCCAGCGGCAGCTCGACGAACTCCTCGCGCGGGCGGAACGGCAGCTGAGCACGTTGGAAGAGCTCCGTTTCCACAAGGCGCAGCAGGTTTTCCGGGGTCGCCCATGACCGGTGTCCGCAACGGGTACTCGTCGCCCCAGTGGAAGATCCCGGGCATGAAATCCCGGGCATCAGTCAACGAACATGAGGAATCACGCCACGGCTGTTCCCGATGCACCCGCAGCACAAGGCCACGCAGCGCGCCGGGCAGGCGCGCGCCGGCGGCAAGCCAGGGCTCTCCCAGCACCTGCGGGAGGAGCCCGGGACGCCGATCCTCGAGGACCTCGATCGCTGACCTCTTGGACTCCCCATGACCGATCCCCGCGACGCTACCCCCCACTCCCCGGACGACCGTGACTCGCTGCGGAGACTGCTGGCGGCCGAACGCATCGGCACGGTCGGCCAGATCGCCGCTCTGAGCCGTGAATTCGAGGGGATCGTCCAAGCCAACGCGCTGGTGGCGGTCGACGACGAGCACGACCCGGAGGGGTCGAGCACCGCCTTCGAGCGGGCCCACGTCGCCTCCTTGTTGGCACAGGCCCGCCAGCATCTTGACGACCTGGATCGGGCGCTGGAACGGCTGGAGGCGGGCGAATACGGACTGTGTGCCGTGTGCGGCGAGCCGATACCGTGGGAACGCCTCGAAATACGCCCCGCGACGACCACCTGCGTCCGCTGCGCGGCGGCCGCCCACCGCTGACCGAGAGGCCGCCGCGGCCTCCCACCGGCGACCAGGGCCCGGTTCGCGGTTCAGTCGGGGGGGGGCGGTGGATGGAAGCAACTCAAACCATACGAGACAGGACACATCCGTGGGGAATGACGCGACGCTGATCATCTGGATCGTCGGGAATGACGTGACCGCCGACGAGGCCGTACGGCTGGGTGGCGCCCGGTGGTGAGCGCATCCTCATGGCTTGTGACCGGTGGCCGTTTCGGTGTGGCCGGTGTCTGGATGACAGGATGGCTCCCATGAGCAACGTATATTTCGACATCACCATCAACGGTGCCCCCGCTGGCCGTATCGTCTTCAGCCTTTTCGACGAGGTCGTCCCGCGGACCGCGCGCAACTTCCGGGAGCTGGCCACCGGCCAGAACGGCTATGGCTACGCCGGCTCGGGCTTCCACCGCATCATCCCCCAGTTCATGCTGCAGGGCGGTGACTTCACTCGCCACGACGGTACCGGTGGCAAGAGCATCTACGGTGTGGAGTTCGAGGACGAGAACTTCAAGCTGAGGCACGACCGCAAGTACCTGCTGTCGATGGCGAACGCCGGCCGCAACACCAATGGCTCGCAGTTCTTCATCACCACCGCCGTCACCCCCTGGCTCGACGGCAAGCACGTCGTCTTCGGCGAGGTCGTCGAGGGCCAGGAGCTCGTCGACCAGATCGAGGCCCTGGGCTCGCAGTCCGGCACTCCCAAGGGCAAGGTCGAGATCGCGGCATCCGGCGTCGTCGACGGCCACTGACCCCGGCCGCCGGCCCCTGGTCCGATCCGCCGACAGCGGCGCCTCGGGCAAGTCGTCGGTCGCGGCCGGCCTCCGCGAGAGGTCCGGCCGCGGCCCGGCCCCGGCCGGCGAGGACGACTCCCGCCGTATCGCGCGCCGTGAACCCGACCGGTCCGGCGCCGCCGCCACCGGCCTGACCGACCTGAAGGCTCGCTGCGCCTGAACGCCGACTGGCACGTCGTGATGGAAGGCATCCTCTCCGCCGGCCAAGGCATCCTCACCGCCGACCACTGCGGCGACGCCCCCAGCCGCGCGCCGGCCACCGAGGCCCGACCTACGGGCCACTACATGGACGCTCGACTCCGAAGCTCCCGACGGCACCTCCATCGCCCCCTGAAGGCCGTCGCCGCCCACGTCCGCGGGACCGCCACCGGCCTCGCCGGGGCTGTCACCGGCGGACTGGAGACGGCCGCCCCCGACCGGCAGGCTTACCCTCGGATCTAGCGTATTCACGCGATGTCTCGCCTAGGTTCCGCTGGCACGGTATCCGCAGAGCAGATACTTGAAAGGCGGAGAACATGTCATCGGACGCATCGACGATCGGGACGGGGGAGCAGCCCGCAGGCACCTTTTACACCACCGAGACGGTGCCCAGGGAGCGAAGACGGACCTACTGGCGTGACGCCGTGGCCCAGACCTTCGGAGACGTGGACGTCAGGCTCGCCGAGGAGGTGTTCTCCGGCACCATCCGTGCCTCGCCGATGGGCCGGACACGGGGCGTCACGGTGGACAGCGAGGCCCTGCAGACCGTGCTCACACGGCGGCTCATCGCAAGGGCAAACGGCGATGACCATGTGGTCGTGATGCTGCTGAGCAGAGGGGCCGCCCGCGTCGAGCAGGACGCGCGCGACGCGCCGGTGGGACCCGGGCAGCTCTTCGTGTACGACCGGGCGCGTCCCATGCGGCTGACCTTCCCCGGAACCTTCCAGACGAAAGCCCTCGTCCTGCCGCGGCACGCCCTGAGCCTGAGGGAGTCGGACCTGTACCGGATCACGGCATCCCCGCTCGACTCCGGATCGCCTCTCGGTGACCTGCTGTCCCCCTTCCTGTCCCGGTTGGTGGACACCGCCGACGCCTATCCGCAGCACGCCGGCGAGTTGCTCGCCCGTAACGTCCTGGACCTGCTCACCGTGCTGGCCGACGAGCGACGCGGTGGTGACACCACGGGCACACCGAGTGCCGCCCGCGTCCTGTTGATGCGCCTCCAGGCGCACATCGACCGGCACCTGGCCGATCCGGACCTGACCCCGCAGGCCATAGCCGAGGCCAACCAGATCTCCCTGCGCTACCTGCACAAAATCTTCCAGAGCGAGGGCACCACCGTCTGGCGCTGGGTCCAGGCGCGCCGACTGGAACAGTGCCGGCGTGAACTGGCCCGCCGGGATGCGGCGAGCCGGACCATCGCCGCGGTGGGCCGGCGGTGGGGCTTCACCAGCGCCGCCCACTTCAGCCGGGCGTTCCGGGCCGCCTACGGTATGTCCCCCGCCGAATGGCGGGAGTCCGCGGCACACGAACGGCATACGCACACGTCGCCTCCGGCGTCTGAGGCGTTGCTGCGTACGGGTTGATTGTCCGGTGAGCTGTCGTCACGGATCCGCTTGAGCAGTTGGTGCCGGACGAACTGTGGACGCTGGTCCGGCGTGTCGTCCGGCCGCACGTTGTGCCGCGGACGGGAGCGACCGCGGTGACGATGCCCCAGACGGGGCCGGCGGCGGACTCCACCCCTGGAGGGCGGCGCGGCGCCGAGGCCGGGCGCCGCATTCCGGGTTCCGGTTCTTGCCAGGCGCGCGCGGCTGGTCCGGCATCGCCCAGTCCGCGGCCCTGAAACCGTCCGGAACAGCCCCCCACGCAGCCTGCCAGGGCGTGGCGGGCCCACCAGCACGCCGCCGGGGCCCGGAAAAGGGGGGACCGCGATCCGCGCCGGTCGCGTCCGGGCGGCCTGGCGGCCTCGCCGGACGGTCACGCCATCGGCCGCTCGCGCGGCGGCCTGACCACGAAGACATCTCATGTCGTTGGCGGGTCAAGTTGAGTCCTCGGAATTGGGAGGCTGCGTCTCCTGTGGGTCGTCGCACGGCTGAGGAAGGCGGTAGCGTCCTCGGCGTGCTGGACGGTCCTGATGTGGCGGTGACTCTGCGAGGCGGAGTGCGTACTCGCTCCCATGCCTGGGAGTTCGTGCGCTGGTTCGCCGACGCATGGATGGGCCGTCCGGTGAAGCCGGAAGATGGCTGCACCGCTGACGAGTTGGCCGCAGTGGAGGGCGATCTGGGCTTCGAGCTGCCTGCCGCTTTGAGTGAGGGGTATGCGCTCTTCGGCTGCCGGGACGACCTGACCCGGCAGCAGGACCCCCTGGTCAGACCACCTGGCCTCTATGTCGATGACGCCCTGGGCGGCGTCCTGGTCTTCCGTCGCGAGAACCAGGACTGCGCCTCCTGGGGAATCCCCCTGAGCCAATCGAGGAGGACGATCCACCGGTGTGCCGTTCACCGGTGGTACGTCGGCCATCGTAGTGCTCGCGAGGTTCTGGTGAGCGCAGGGCAGCGAAGGCCCACACGCAGCCGGCGGAGGCCAGCCGTCGGTTCTTGACGGCTCTGGCGACCACGACCCTCCCGTGCTCGTGCTCACTGCTGAGCTATTGGATCCACCTCGCCGTCGACTCCTCCTTCCACGTACTGGCCACGGCCATCACCTCTGGGCAGCGAGGTGACGCCCCGCTGTTCACCGAGATGATGAATCGCATCCGCATACCCCGGACCGGTGGGGGCCGCCGCGGACCCGGCCTGTTCCTGTCCTCGCCGATCGGGCGTACTCCTCCCGCGAGATCCGCGAGTACCTGCGCCGGCGGCAGATCCCGCACACCATTCCGGGGAAGCGGGGCCAGGTCGGACACCGACTCCGCCGGGGCTCGGCGGGCGGGCGCCCGCCCGGCTTCGACCACGAGGTGTACAAGCGCAGGCACCAGGCCGAGAATCGGATCGGCTTGCTGAAACAGGCCCGCGGCGTCGCGACGCGCTACGACGGACTCGCCGTCCGCTACGAAGCCACCAATCAGCTCACCCTCACACGGCAATCGCTGTGACCTCACCTCATGCGGAATCCCGATCAGACCACGGACCGTCCGGCACCAGGGTGCCGAGCACAGTCAGCAAAGAGCGGGCATCGGAAGCGGATCACGTCGTGGTGGTGAGTTCTACGAGGTGCCGGGCCGTGCCGGCAGGATCGATCATCTGATGGAGGTGCGCGCCGGGCAGGTGTGCCACACGCCAGCCGCGTTCGCGCGCTTCGGCGGCAAGGTCGTCATACGGAGGGCCGAACAGCAGGTAGGAGCAGGGGTGGTCATCCCAGCCGTCGGGGACCGGGAGGTGCTGCTCGTAGTAGGACAGCGGCAGGTTGGGCTGCTCCTCGGTGACCGTCTGTCGCACCACAGGATCGGAGAACATGGGTGCGACGTCTGCCTCGTCCCACCAGTCGGTCCAGCGTGGAAGCATGCCGTTCACAGCCATCGGGCGGAGGAATGCCAGCAACTCCGGTGATGCGACAGGGGTCGGTCCGGTGCGGGCCGGAAGCGCGGCATCGACGAAGACCGAGCTGGTCACCGGATGGACGAGGCCCGAGCTGATCGCCGGGAGGAACAAGCCTGCATTGCTGTGCGCCACCAACGTGACGGGGCTGTCAGCCGGGATCTTCCGGAGGTCGTCGCGCACGGCACCGACGACGCGGCGCCAGAACGGCGGACCACCAGCGCCGATGTGCAGCAGGGACGGCACCTGTACCTGGTATCCCGCCGCCGTCAGGTGTTCGGCCACAGGGTGCCAGGTCGAGGGGCCTACGGACGGACTGTGCACGAGAACGAAGATCGGCTGCATGTGACGATCCTGTCGTCCATGTCGTCTGAGCCGCGACGGTATTGGCCGACAGCAGAACGCTTGGCTCCGAGGAAGCTCACGTGCCGCCAGATCGGCTTTTTACTCCATGGAGCCACCTCTGATCCGTGCGGTGGAGCTCAAAGGGGCGCCTGCAAACACCTGGAGGCGCCACCCGGCGTGGGCGGACACGCGGACACCCACCTGGACTCCGAGCCGACGCGACCCATGTACCGCCCAGGTGTTCGGTGGGGCGCGTCCGCCCGTGAAGGTCGGCACGATCGGCGGCCTCGACCACGGCAAGACAACCCTGGCACAGGCCGTCGCGCCGTCGCGGGACGGGCCCCGGTCGTTGGCCGGCTAACGGCCGGAGCCGGGCAGACGGCCCCACTCACTCGGCCGAGACGGACGACGGATCTGTACCGCCCGCAGGCCGCTCATCGGACTGGTAACTGCACACTCGCCCGCGCCCACTACCGCGAGGCCTCGCAGCACCGCGGACGCTGTGTCCGATGACGACGGACCCGGCCAGAGCACGAGAGCGGCTGAGTCCTGGACGACATTTCCGGGGGAGAGGGCCTGTTGTAGCCAGAGCCCCGCGCCGGCCGGTCGACTCTCTGAAGGCCAGAGCACCTGGAACCTGAGCGGCGTAAGCGGCTTCCCGTGCCTGAGTTCTCGCATCAACACCGGAGTTACGGCGTTGCTGCCAATGTCTCGCGGTGGTCGCGGGCCCACTGCTCGAACGTGCCTGCCGGTCGGCCGAGCACCCTCGGTACGTTGCCGGTGACGTAGGCTGCGCCGCCGGAGCGCGCCCAGCCGATGCCGGCGCTCATCCCGGCCGGGAGCTGGTCGAGCGTATGCACGTCGGTGATCTTGACGGGCCGTTCCGGCACGCGCTCCAGGACCGCCGCCTGGTCCGCGAACGTCAGCAGCTCCGGCCCGGCCAGGTCGTATCGCTGCCCGTCGTGGGCGTCGTCGGCCACCGCTCGCGCCAACGACGCCGGGTCGTCGAAGTCGGCCCGCACACCTCCGGGCCGCTCGCGGCGGGACATCGCCCGACACGGCACGCCCTGTTCGGTGAGCAGACGCACGATGTGACTACCGATGGTGCCCGTGGAAAACCCCTTGCCCAATGGTCAAGAATCGTTGACCATTGGGGTCATGCCTACCGATGATCTACCCGAGACGTTCCACGTCACCACTGACGAGCAGCTACGCGCCGTTTCCAATCTCACGCGTCACCGGATCATGGCGGTGCTCCGCTTCGAGCCCGCGACGATTACGCAGATCGCCGAGCGGGTGGGCCTTGCGAAGGGGAGTTCCAGCTATCACGTACGGCTGCTCGAGCGGGCCGGCCTGGTGAAGGTGGTACGAACGCGGAAGGTCCGAGGGGTCACCGAGCGGTACTACGCGATGGCCGCGCGGGCGATCGTGCTGCCGGATCCGGGCGAGGGAGGGCCGGATGTGCTGATGCGGCATGCGGTGGCGGACCTTGAGGCAGCGCCGGTGGATGGCGAGCGGCACGTACGGATGGCGCATCTGCGGCTCACGGATGAGCAGTTCGCGGAGCTGGGGGCGCGGCTGCAGGCGCTGGCAGACGAGTACCGGGCCCTGTCCGATCCGTCGCTGCCGGACGCGTCACTCGTCTTCGCGCTGTTCCACCCGGCACCGCGCAAGCAGACCGAAGGAGACGCCAAGTGACCTCAGACATCCGGAAGTTGCCAGCCGGGTTCGGGCGACTGTGGATCGCGCAGACGACGTCCTCGCTCGGTGACGGGGTGACCCATGCCGCGCTGCCGCTGCTCGCGTTGACGTTGACGCGGGATCCCATGGCGCTCGCCGTCGTCACGGCCGCCGGAACGCTGCCGTGGCTGCTGTTAGGGGTGCTCGGCGGTGCGCTGGTGGACCGCTGGGACCGTCGGCGCACGATGTGGGTCACGGACGCGGCGCGTGCGGTACTGCTCGGGATACCGGCGGCAGCAGCCGCGCTCGACGTGCTGAGCATTGCGCTCCTCGCGGCTGTCGCCTTCCTGCTCGGCCTCGGCGGACTCTTCTTCGACACCGCCGCCACGGCCTATCTGCCGGATCTGCTCGGCCGCGACCCCGCGCTCCTGGAGCGCGCCAACTCCCGCCTGCGCGGCACCCAGACCGCCGCGTCCGGCTTCGCGGGGCCGCCTGCGGGCAGTGCGCTGCTCGCGTTCGGGCGGGCGGTTCCGCTGCTCGCCGACGCGGTGTCGTTCGCGCTCTCCGCACTGCTCGTACGGTCGCTGCCTGCCACGCCCCGGCCCGTGCCGCAGGCCCGTGAGTCGCTGCTTCGGCAGGCGCGGGCCGGCGCCGCCTACGTCTTCCGGAACCAGTTGCTGCTCGGGCTCGCGCTGCGTCCGGCGGTCGGGAACATCGCCTTCCTCGCCGTGGAGACCGTACTCGCCCTCTTCGCGCACGACCGTCTCGGCATCGACACCTTCGGCTTCGGCCTGCTCCTCACGGCGGAGGCCACCGGCGGTCTGCTCGGCGCGGGCATCGCCTCCTTCCTCGGCCGACGCCTCGGCACCGGCACCGCGCTTAGCTGCACGGCCGCAGTCGAGGGACTCGCCATCCTGGGGCTTGCCGTGGCCCCGAACCCGTACGTCGCCGGCTTCGCGCTCGCTGTCTGCGGAGCGGGCATGGGCGCCACGATGGTGCTCGGCCCCTCCCTCCGACAGGCGATCGTCCCCGCCCACCTGATGGGCCGGGTCGCCTCCACCTCCCGCATGCTGGCCATGTGCGCCGCCCCGTTCGGCGCCTTCCTCGGCGGCTGGCTGGCCACCACCTACGACGTACGCACCCCGCTCTACACCGCCGCCGGCCTCCTCCTCGCGATGACCGCCGTCACCGCGACCATGACCACCAACCGCCGGGTCGAGGCGGCGCTGCGTGCCGCCGCCCCGGCAGTTGCTCCAGACCACCCGGAATCCTGGGACCCTGTTCAGGAGGTTGTCCCCTAGGGCCTGTTGCGAAAGTGCTGGTCACAGCCACTCGTTGAGGACTGCGACCAG